>NZ_JBFRGW010000003.1:0-174329 GCF_052115545.1 Microvirga sp. 2MCAF35 | reverse complement strand
CGAGTGGGCGGTGAGCCGGCGCTACATGTCGCTGGAAAGTCTGAGTTCGTTGAGCGATGATCCCGTTCGCAGGCTGTCGGCCGTGACCGCCTGAGCAACCCGGCTCAGCCGAGGACTGGCGCTCTTACACCACGCCACGGGACACGATCACTCGCGCGAGATATCGCGGCCATGATCATTACTGCCATGGCCCGCATTGTCGGTGGCGACATCCAATGCCGCCGTTTTGTAATCCAGAGATTAAGACTTGGCAGGCGGGGTCGGCTCGCCGAGGGAGAGCATCAGGCGGTTCGCCCAATTGAAGAAGGCCGCGCCGTTGATCATGTCGACGATCTCCAGGTCGTCGAGTCCCGCCGTCCGCAGCTCATCAATCTGCTTGTCACTGAACGCGATCGGCGTGTCGGTCAGCGCGACGGACTCGAACGTCGGCGACGAGCGGATTGTCGGGACGGAAGACGACGCTGTTGTACACGCCGCACGTCGAGGGCGCGTAGATCAGGTAGCCCTCGACCTGCTTCTCGTCATAGGCCTGAATCTGGCTAATGTCGTCAGCCTGTCCTGCCACGAGAGCGCCGATGCGCACGCTATCTTCCGGCGTGACGATGTAGCCGATGATCTTCGTGGTATCGCCCAGCGCCTCGTAAGGCAATGCAAGCGCCCTCAGGGAAACAAGACCGGAGCCGATGACGGACGTGCCCTACAGGAAACCGGATGACGGTTTTTTGAAGGTGAACTTCACTGTCTGGGAATTGATGACCTCGCTGCGGTCATAGTTCTTGGCCACCGCAGCCGCATCGAGCGGCGTACCGTCGGAGAAAGTCACGCCCTTTCGGATCTTGAAGGTGTATTCCGTCGCATTGGCATTCACCGCCCACGACTCGGCGAACCAAGGCTCGATCTAGAGCGTCTTCGGGTTCTGATAGCTGAGTTTGTCGGCGATCCGGTTGAGAATCCCGCCATTGGGATAGAAGCCCCCGCCAGTGGATATAGATTCGTGTGAGGCTGCTGCTCAAGATGGATCAGGGAATCGCCCTTCGCCGGCACATGATCGCCCCCGGCCTTCGCGCCGCTGGTCCACATCGAGAAGCCTGCGAGGAGCGTGGCCCCTTCCGGTGTCACGATGCCAGCTCTGCTTCTAAAGCGAGATTTGAGTGTCACGATAGATCCCCTGGACGGTTGGCCTTGAACCGAATGTAAGCGGATTATCGCAGCCGAATGCCCGTTATTACAACCGGGATGTTCTTTTTATAGAATGAAGCGGACGAGCATAATCTGCTCCAACGAGTCTCTACTGGAGATGAAAGTTCAAATAGATCTTCAACTGAAGCTTGAGAGGCGTCTTTTGGGATTGCCCTGTCCTGAATTCAGCGCACCCGTTCCTTAATCGAGAGCACGCCTCTCGGACCCCTGCTGCGAATGCGCAGAGGCATGAGGCTCCTCACCCGAAAACGGGCGAATATCTTCGACCTCAAGAACTTTGGGATAAGATGGCTGGGGCGCCAGGATTCGAACCTGGGAATGGCGGTACCAAAAACCGCTGCCTTACCACTTGGCGACGCCCCAACAGATGTGGCGTGTACATAATCGGCCACGTGGCGGCTGGCAACACCGTTTTGCGCGCGGTCGGATTCTGGAAGAAAGACCAAATTCTCCCCTTGCGGCGCCCCCGCCGCGTCGCTATAAGACCGGCCTCCCGGGAATTTCTCGGTGTCGGAGTGTAGCGCAGTCTGGTAGCGCACCACGTTCGGGACGTGGGGGTCGCAGGTTCAAATCCTGCCACTCCGACCATTCTTCTCCCAGTCGAAACGGTCGATTGAACCGCAGGGCATCATCCCTGTCGGATGCTTGCCGGCTGCCCGCAGGCGTGCCCTGCCCATCAATGCGTCGAGAAGCGCCCGTCCTCCTGATAAGTCTCATAGTGAAGGGTCTGAGCCGGAACCGTCTCAAGCTGACGCGGAGACTTGGTCCAGTCCTGCAGGGTCTCGTTGGTCTGAGGCATGTAGCGCGGACGGAAACGCAGGTCGACGAGGCTACGCAGTTCCGGGGCAGCCAAGTCCAGCACATTCGCGTCGCGCCAGCGGCGATGCAGCTTGGCCTTGCCGAACATCCGGCTCCAGAAGCCCGTCACTTCCTCCTCGACCTGCAGGACGATGCGGCCGGTGAAGGTTTTGCGAAGATTGAAACGTCCCGTCAGAGCCATTCGACTCTCCTCAACTCTCTATTCTTCAAAAACGCAGATCGACCCAGGTGCGGCTGCCGATCAGAATACCCAACCTTCGCTTCGGCACGCGGTTGAATGCATTCCTGCTAGCCAATGCCTTTGCACAGCAAGGGTTCCGGCGTTCCCACCATCGACAAGTTGTCACAAGTACGATGTGCGGCAGGTCACGAACGCGTACTGCTCGATATTGATTTAGGCGCTCTGCGCGAAGGTTCAGCGGAGTGTGCGATCAAAATATTGGGAGATAAAAATCTTTGGGATTCATTCGACGCGCCGACCTGCTCGTCGACAGTCTGCATCATATGCGACGCGGCTTGGAGGTGAGATCGATGGTGACGAGCTGCCCGGTTTTCGGATCGAGGATGGTCATGGAAGCCCCCTGTTCTGTTGGCGTAGGAGAAACGCCGAACTCGTGAGCTGGATCGAACCGTGTTGCGAACGTGGTAAGCAACTCGTTACCAGAAGCTTCGCGTTGAGGGCTGGGAAGATCGGACTCGACCTTGTATCGGGACTTCGCTCACGGGCTGATCGGCCAAGCCGACCGCTCAACCATTCGAAGCTTGGAGAATCCTGATGAACACCACACGGCTCGAGACCGTCTGGGCGCCGCGCCTTCTCAGCATCCTGCGCGTCGTCGCCGCTCTCATCTTCATGGCGCATGGGACGCAGAAGCTTCTCGGCTTCCCGGTCTCTCCCAATCCTGGACCAGCGGCCTTCAGCCTTCCCTGGATTGCAGGTGTTCTGGAGCTCTTGGACGGAGCGCTTCTGATCCCCGGTCTGTTCGTGCGCCCAATTGCCTTCGTTCTCTCGGGCCTCATGGCTGCCGCCTACTGGATCGCCCATGCTCCGCGCAGCTTCTACCCCGTCCTGAACGGCGGCGATGCGGCCATTCTCTATTGCTTCGTGTTCCTGTTCATTGCCGCCGCCGGCGGCGGCGCATGGAGCCTGGATAGGGCCCTCCGCGGCAGCCGCTGAAGCATCGAAGCGCCTTCACGTGCGACGCCTCAATTAGGCTTCGTGCCCGTCGGGCGGCGAAGGCGCTCGTCCTCAAGCTCGACGTGGAGCGTCGGGTCGCTCTCATCCTCGTCGAAGGGGATCGGCATGAGATCCGTGGTAAGGCCCGTGGTGGTGGACGCGGCGGCGCCGATCGGGGGAGCCGGAGCCTCATCCTCTTCCCTCGCCGCCTCCCTCTCCGCTTCGCCCGGTTCGATCTCGCCCTCGTCGTCGAGGATCCGCACGACCCGGTCCCTCTGCGCCTCATCAACCTTCACGGTGACGAGCGCTCCGCCGCGACGGACGCCTTCCGCATAGTTCTGCGCTTCCTCGTCGCCGACTCCGGCATCGACAAGCGCGCCGGCGAGGCCGCCGACGGCCGCTCCGGCGCCGGCTCCTACAAGGGTCGAGACGATCCACCCTGCGGCGATCACCGGTCCGAAGCCCGGAACGGCAACCGTGCCGAGCCCTGCCAGAAGGCCGGCTCCGGCCCCGGCGACCGTGCCGGCCGCGGCGGTGGCTCCCGCGAATTCGTGAGGCGCCCCCTCCTTGTCGAAGGACCGTATCGCGCGATGGGTGTGAGCATCGTCGAAATTGTTGGAGACGAGGCTGATCTCGAAATTCGGCACACGGGCCGCCTCCAGCCGCTCCACTGCCCGCGCGGCTTCGTCGTAAGTGTCGAAGAAGGCGGTGATTCTGCGATCGGCCATGGGAGCCCTCCTGTTTCGAATCGGTCGCAGGGCTAATGAGCGGCCGCCCGAGCCGGTTCCGCCTTGGGCATCGTCTTGCCGGATGCGCGTCCATGCCGCCTTCCAGGCTGGGGCGTTTCTTGATACATTCCAACAAAAGGTGCCCGTAAAGGGCGAGTTGGGGGCTTCCCGTTATGCGACATATCCACCTGGATGACGGTTTGCGGCTGCGTTTTCCCGGCCGCAGCGAGGATTTCGATCAGGGCGTCGAAATCGGCATGATTGCCGTTCTGATGGACCAGGGCTTGGGCGAATTCTCGCGCTGGATCGCGCGCTCGAACCTCAGCCAGGTCGAAGCCATCGCCAAGCAGATGGGCTACCGGATCGAGGAAAACGGCGGCGACGAGGAATGGGCCGACGTCACCTTTCTGTTTGGGTCTGCCAAAGCCAAACCCAAGCTCCGGCTGGTGCATTCCGTCGGCTGAGCCGGCCGGCCCGCTCCGATCCTTAAAAAGAAGAAGCCGCCCGAAGGCGGCTTCCGGAATACGTCACGGTTAAGACCGATCAGGCCTTGCCGCCGCGGCGGGTCACGGACCAGGCCGCCTGCATCAGGGCCACGGCCAAGGCGGTCTTCACGAGGGTTGCCGCCACGAAGGGAGCCGCACCCACGGTCCAGGCCTTCGCGAAGGGCATGACCAGCGACAGCTGCCCCAGGCCGAAGGCGAAGATTACCGCATGACCGATGGCCATCATGATGATGACGCGCGGGAGCGAACGATCCCAACCACGCTCGGCCATGAAGCCCATCACGACGGCCGCAGCCAGGAAGCCGATCAGGAAGCCGCCGGTGGGGCCCATGAGATAGCCGATCCCGGCTGTCGGGCCGGCGAAGACCGGCATGCCCATGGCGCCCTGGGCGAGATAGAGGCCGACGGTCGCGCCGCCGAGGCGCCAGCCATAGGATGCACCGATGAGCAGCACGACCAGGGTCTGCAGCGTCATGGGAACGTAAGGCAGGGGCACCTGAACCTTGGCGGAAATGGTGAGAAGCGCCGTGCCGACGGCCATCAGAACGATGGCGCGAAGGGCCGCGAAGCGGGCATCGTCCCGGGACGGCCAGAGCAGGCCGACGAGGGTCGACGGAGAAGACAGCGAAGAGACGCCGGTCGTCATGAATTGAATCTCCAGATCGTTCCGCCATTCGCGCGGCGGCTCATGAAGCCTTATAGGCAGGTCCAGCCCTTGCCTCAAGCTCAGGTTCGGGCATTTGCGGTGCTGTGGACACGCATGGGCCTGATATCGGTTTGAAAACCGGGTCCACTTTTTCGCACGATGCGCTAGGAAGCGCCGGACGCCCCATCGCATCCAGAGGATTCCGGCATGGCCGACGATCTCACATTCGACATCCGTGCTCCCGCTCAATCGGGCCAATGCGTGCGGGTGAGCTCTCTCGTGCGCAGGATCGTCGCCCGGAACCCGGGGCCCATCACCTTCACCGGGACCTGCAGCTACATCGTCGGCTCGGGGAACGTCGCCATCATCGATCCAGGGCCCGACGTGCCCGGCCATATTGAGACGCTCCTCGATGCGGTGCGAGGTGAGACGGTGACCCACATCCTCGTCACGCACACCCACAAGGACCACTCGCCCGCCGCCCGCGCCCTCAAGGCCGCGACGGGTGCCGCAATCGTGGGCTGCGCGCGCCATCACAGTGCCCGGCCCCTGTTTTCGGGCGAGGTCAATTCGCTGGAAGCGAGTTCCGACAAGGATTACGCGCCCGACCGGGAAATGCGTGAGGGCGATGCGGTCGAGGGTCCCGGCTGGACCCTGGAGGCGCTTGCGACGCCCGGGCACATGGCGAACCATCTTGCCTTCGTCCTGCCGGAGGAAAAGGCGCTGTTCTCCGGCGATCACGTGATGGCCTGGTCGACGACCGTGATCGCCCCGCCCGACGGATCCATGAGCGCCTTCATGGAATCCCTCGACAAGCTGAAGGGCCGCGGGGAAACGCTCTATTGGCCCGGCCATGGCGGTCCCGTACAGGAGCCGCAGCGATTCGTGCGGGCTCTCATCCATCACCGACGCCAGCGCGAAGCCTCGATCCTCAACCGGCTCAAGGCCGGCGACCGGACGATCCCTGAGATCGTAGCGGCGATCTATCAGGGTCTGAACCCTGCCCTGGTCGCCGCCGCGGGCCTTTCAGTCTTCGCGCATCTGGAGGATCTGGTCGCCAAGGGACAGGCGAGCGTCGAGGGCATCCCCGCCCTGGACAGCGAGTACGGGCCCGCCTGATCAGCGCACCGCAATCGCCAGGTTCGAGGCCTCTTCGAGGAAGTCGCGGATGTAGCCCGCATCGGCACCCAGATCGTGACTGCCGAAGCGGGAGGCCGCGCGGATGTCGATGCGCGTGCCGTCGACGCGCGGGCGAACTCTTACCGTGATGTCGCTCGGCATCTTGAGCAGGCGCGAACGGGCGATAGCCTCAAGGCGTCCCAAGCCGATGCGCCCGCCGGGCGGTACGGCCTCGATCATCTGCCAGCCGAGATTGCGGGCGGCCTTCTCCACAATGATAAAGGCCTCGTCAGGGCCGATATCCAGCGTGAGCGGCGCGATCTGCACATAGGAGGCCCGCTGCATCTCCCGCGCCTCTGGGGCGACATCCGGAGGGATGCGCCCATCACGAGCCTGGAGCGCGGCGCGCGAGCGGGAAAAGGCGGGCGGATCGTCTGTATCGGTGCTGACATCGGTGATCGGCGGCAGGGTAGCAGCCTTGAGAGCCATGAAGCCCGGATAGGCGAGAACGAGCCCCGCGATGATCAAGCCCCTGACGGCACTGCCCAGACCCCGGCGCCCCTCCTGCCAGATGCGGACGAAGCCCATGAAGGACATGGCCACCGCAAGGAGCGCAATCGCAATCCCCGCGCTGAGCGCGATGAAACCCGATTGATAATCGATTCGGCCGAAGCGGATCAGCAGCATGGCGAGCACGCTCACGACGAGCGCGAACGATGCCAGGGCGGGAGACCATTTCGCCGGACGAGAGACCGGTTCTTCGATGATGAGACGGCGCATCAGGTCGTCTTACAAATCTCTTTGAGCGCGCGCCACTCCTCTCGTGACAGAAGCGGCTTGCCTTGATGGATGTCACCGGCTTTTTCCAAAAGGACCAGCCGGCGCGCATAGCGGGATGGACAGGAAAGCAGAAGCTTTGCTTTTCGTTCCAATCAGGCTTCATAAACTTGAGTACGAGACCTCCTCGGCTCTTCAGCAGGGGTGACGGGGCGGACGGTTTCAATATAAACTATTCGCCTCTACCAGGAGCCAGAAGCCTTTGATGTCTCTCTCGCCAGCCCCTGCCCCGTTCGAAATCGCGGATCCTCTACGGATCTGGTTTCGCTTCATCCGCCTGAACCGTCGGGCGACCAATGCGGTCGCCGCGGAGCTGAAGGAATTGGGCCTGTCGATTCCCCAGTTCGATCTGCTCTCCACGCTCACCGAGCGCGAGGGCATGAGCCAGCAGGAGTTGGCGGAGCGGCTCTACGTCACCAAGGGCAATGTCTCGGGACTTCTCGACCGCATGGTCGAGGCGGAGCTTGTCGAGCGGCGATCGATTCCTGGCGATCGGCGGTCCAATGCCCTGTACCTAACCTCGAAAGGCCACGACCTGGCGAATCGGGGAATGGCTGCGCAGCGGGCCTATGTGATGCGCACGCTCGGAACCCTTCCGGCTCAGGACCTGGCCGAGTTGGAACGCATCGTCCTGGCTTGGCGCGATAAGGCGCGGGTCGAGGAAGCTGCGGCCGATCCCAAAGCCCGATAGGACCTCGATGTTCGACGCGGTGGCCTTCGCAGGCGGCGGTAACCGCTGCTACTGGCAGGGCGGCTTCTGGGAGGCCGCTTCCCCGCTGCTCGGCCTGAAACCCGACATGGTCGTCGGCGTGAGCGCGGGCGCCTGGTCGGCCTGCTACAGCCTTCTTGGACTTGGTCGGCGCGTCAACGAGATGGTGGCGGAAGGCTGCAGCCTCGGGCGCCGCAATTTCGAATGGCGTGCCTGGCGCAGCGAAGGCTCACCCTGGCCGGTCTCGCTCATGTACCGCAGCCTGATCGAGGCCATCATCGATGAAACAGCCCTGGACCGACTGAAGCAGGGACCGGCCATCGTGATCGGGCTTGCCCGCAAGCCGCGCCGCCTGCCCCTCTCGCTCGCTATTCCGCTGGGCATCGCAACTTATCAGATCGAGAAGAAGTGGCGCTCTCCCGTTCATCCGCGTGGCGGCCGGGCTCTGGGGTTCCGCCCGGAATTCGTCCAGGTACGGGACTTCGCATCGCCTGCGGAACTGTCGGCCGCCCTGATGGCGAGTGCCAGCGTGCCGCCTTTCATGCCAGTCGGCCGAATCGGCGGCATGGCGGCCCTCGATGGTGGGCTCGTGGACAACGTGCCGACAGAGCCTCTGCTTCCGGTCGAGGAGCGGGGCGGCAGGACGCTCGTCATTCTCTCGCGCCTCTATCGCGCCTTCCCGCAGGTGAAGGGTCGCACCTATATCCAGCCCTCAGAACCGGTACCCATCGGTCAGTTCGACATCACCAATCCGGCCGGAATCCGCAAAGCCTACGAAATGGGTTTGAGGGACGGCGAGGCTTTTGCAAAAGGTGCGGGCGCGCACGGCATCTAGCGAGGCTTGGCGCTACAGGACACAACGCAGTGCCCATTCACAGATGTGGACGTGAATTCGTCCGCGCCCGAACTCGAATGTTGCACCGTTAAGGATTGATTCAGCTTGAGCAGTTCATCTGCAGCCAAGCCAGCACATGATCACAGCTCTGCCCCAAAGCGGTCACAGCCCTGCAGATCATGAAAACAGGTTGCCAAGACAACCCCATTTCCGGAGAGGATTCATGACCCAGCCAGTTTCAGACCGCGACGTACGACCAGGCGAACAGAACACCGCTACCTCTATCCCGGCCTTCAAGGCCGTGGCCTTGCCTGCCCTTGCGGCAGCGGTCCAGGCCACCAAGAAGCAGCAGGATCCTCCAAAGACGTCGGAGCTTCCCGCGATCCTACGCAAGGAAGCCATGCTGGGCTAAACTTCAATCCCGAAACCAAAAGAGCGCCCTCGAGGCGCTCTTTTCATATCCGGCCGGCTCACACGCCTTATCGGACGACGACCTTCGTGTTCAGGGCGACGCGATTGTAGAGATCGATCACGTCGATGTTGCGCATCCGGATGCAGCCCGACGACACCGCGTGGCCGATTTTCTCCGGCTCATTGGTGCCGTGGATGCGATAGAGCGTGTCCTTGTTGCCCTCGTAAAGATAAAGGGCCCGCGCGCCGAGCGGATTTTCTGGACCACCCTTCGTATACTGCACGTGCGGCCAGCGCGCCTTCATCTCGGCCGGCGGATGCCAATCCGGCCATTCCGCCTTGCGGGCGATCGTGGCCGTGCCGGTCCAGCCATAGGCCTCGTCGCCGACGGCAACGCCGTAGCGGATCGCCTTCTTGTTGGACTGCACGTAGTAGAGCTGGCGCTCCTTGGTGTCGACCACGATCGTCCCCGGTGCCTCGCCCGTGGGATCGTCGATCATGTAGCGGCCGAAACGAGGATCGTCCTCAGCCGTCGGGACCTGCGCCATCCACTCGGTGTCGCGCGCCGAGACCTGGGGGTCAGGGACGCCCTTGAAATTACATCCGGCGAGGGCCGTGATCATTGCCAAAAGAAGGGGCAGACGGGAAAGGCGCATTGTGTAAAGCTCTGCAGGCTCAGCTCGGGCCAAGACGGAGGTCCGTTTGAGCCGGGTTATAGACCCCAAGGTCACCAAGTCGAATCGAAACACACCATGGCACGGCTCCGCCTCGAAGAGTGTTGCATCGCAACAACATAGACAGCCGCTCGTGACGCTGCGACACTCCCGGCGGCCTCTTACTCAAGAATGCACATGTCCACGCTTTACATCGCCCATCCGGCCAGTCTCGACCACCAGACACCGATTGGGCATCCCGAACGGCCCGACCGCATCCGCGCCATCGAGCGCGCCCTGGAGAAGGAGCGGTTCACCTCGCTCGTCCGCGAGCTGGCACCGATGGCCGAGATGGAGAGCCTGACTCTGGCTCACCCGCAAGACTACATCGTCCGGCTGCGGGACATCAGCCCCCGAGAAGGGTTAGTCAGGATTGACGAGGACACGGTGATGTCTCCCGGCACTTTCGAGGCGGCCCTGCGGGGTGCCGGCGGCGCGGTGCTGGCGGTCGACGAGGTCATGTCCGGCCGGGCGACCAACGCCTTCGTGGCCATGCGCCCGCCCGGCCACCATGCCGAGCGCGCGCGGGCCATGGGCTTCTGCTTCTTCAACAACGCGGCCGTCGCGGCCCGCCATGCCCAGAAGCGGCATGGCGCCGAGCGCGTCGCGATCTTCGACTGGGACGTCCATCACGGCAACGGCACGCAGGACATCTTCTGGTCCGATGCCAGCGTGCTCTATTGCTCGACCCACGAAGCCCCCCTGTATCCCGGGACCGGCGCCCTGTCCGAGACGGGCGAGCACGGCACCATCGTCAACGCGCCCCTCAATGCGGGCGACGGCAGCGAGGCGTTCCGGGAAGCAGTCGAGACTGCGATCCTGCCCCGGATCCACGATTTCAGCCCGGACCTGATCGTCATCTCGGCGGGCTTCGACGCCCATTGGCGCGACCCCCTCGCCAGCCTGAACCTGATGGAATCGGACTTCGCCTGGGCCACCCAGAAGCTGATGGATCTGGCCCAACGCCATTGCGGCCAGCGGATCGTCTCGGTCCTGGAAGGAGGCTACGACCTCGAGGGCCTGGCGAGATCGACGGCCTTCCACCTCGACGCCCTCATGGGGCGCGAGACGTGCGTGTGAGCGAGGGATCGTGAGCCACCGCCGTCATGGCCGGCCTCGTGCCGGCCATCTCGATTGCCTGAAGCTCCGGGCTTTTCTCGTCGGGATCACCGGCACGAGGCCGGTGATGACGTAAGGGTTTCAAGCAGCCCAGGACCTCAACACTCGATCGGCTCTTCACTGAGCAGCTCGATCCCGAAGCCGCTGAGCCCCACATAGGACCGGCTCGACGTCGCGAGGTTGCGGATCGACGCGACGCCCAGATCCCGCAGGATCTGCGCGCCGAGGCCGATCTCGCGCCACTGGCTGGAGCGCATGGCCTCCGAGCCCGCCTCGTCGCTGTCGGAGAACGAGGTCGTCGGCACGCCGGCGGTGCCGTCGCGCAGGTAGACGAGGACGCCCCGCCCCTCCTTCACGAAGCGCTGCAAGGCCGCATTCACCGTCTTGCCGCCCTCGAACACATCGGTCAGCGCATTGGCGCGGTGAAGGCGCACGGGAATGTTCGTGCCGTCACCGATGCGGCCGTGGACGAGCGCGATGTGCTGCACGCTGTCGAACGGCGTCGAATAGGCATAACCCGTGAAAGAGCCCCATTGCGTCTCGACCGGGAAGGTGGCGATTCGCTCAACGAGCTTTTCCCGCGCTTGGCGGTAGGCGATGAGATCGGCGACCGAGATGCGCTTGAGCGCGTGCTTCTCGGCGAAGGCGTCGATCTGCGCGCCCTTCATGACCGTGCCGTCGTCGTTGGCGAGTTCGCAGATCACGCCGACCGGCGGCAGGTTGGCGAGCTTGCACAGATCGACCGCCGCCTCGGTATGGCCGGAGCGCATGAGGACGCCGCCGTCCTTGGCGATCAACGGGAAGACGTGGCCGGGACGCACGAAATCGGCCGCGCCCATGTTGTTGTTGGCGAGCGCCCGCACCGTATTCGAGCGTTGCTCGGCGGAGATGCCGGTGGTCAGCCCGTGCTTGACGTCCACGGTGACGGTGAACGCCGTGCCCAGCGGCGCGTCGTTCGACTGCACCATCGGGTCGAGCCGCAGGCGGCGGGCCTCGGACACGGTGAGCGGCGCGCAGACGATGCCGCAGGTGTTGCGGATGATGAAGGCCATCTTCTCCGGCGTGCAGAGGGAGGCGGCGACGATCAGGTCGCCCTCGTTCTCGCGGTCGTCGTCGTCGGTCACGATGACGATTTCACCACGGGCGAAAGCCTCGATGGCTTCGGTAACGGAGTGGGACATCCATGTCTCCTTGGCGGATTCGGGCAGAAAATCGTTGGGCGTGACCGCCCCTCGGGTTTCACGGGCGATCAATTCGGCAGTGTCGCGGGAAATCCAGGCCTGATCGGAATTGCACATCTGGGTGATGGCCCCGGGAGTCACGCCGATCCGGCGCGCGAACGCGACGCGCGACACGCCATTGCGGGACAACCATTCGGCCAGTTTCATGGGGCTGGCTTAGCCGAGGAGCAGATTTTAGTAAAACTAAAATTTGCAAACTTAGGTTTGCGCGCTCGCGCAGCCCTCATCCTGAGGAGCCGCGCAGCGGCGTCTCGAAGGAGGATCCAGAGGGCCCTGAAGATGCCCTGATCCTTCGAGACGCTTCGCTCCTCAGGATGAGGGCTCAGGGAGAGCCGAATGGTGAGCCAAGGGCTCTCCTCCCTTGTGGCAGGGAACACCCCGCAAGCCCATGATGAGCCAGTCTCTCAGGATGAGGCTATGGTGGCGGGAAGGGCCTCAGGCCTCGAATGGCCAGGAGGCGCCCTGCCCCACCTGCCCCCGATGGCGCAAGAGGTGATCGGCCAGGACGCAGGCGACCATTGCCTCGCCCACCGGCACCGCCCGGATGCCGACGCAGGGGTCGTGACGGCCCTTGGTCCGCACCTCGGCTTCGCCGCCCGTGCGGGTGACGCTCGAACGGGGCGTGAGGATCGAGGAGGTCGGCTTCACGGCGAAACGGCACACCACGGGCTGGCCGGTGGAGATGCCGCCGAGCACGCCGCCGGCATGATTCGACAGGAAGGTCGGCGCCCCCTGGTTGCCGGGGCGCATCTCGTCGGCATTCTCCTCGCCGCGCAGGCTTGCGGCCGCAAAACCGTCGCCGATCTCCACGCCCTTGACCGCGTTGATCGACATCAGGGCCGAGGCGAGGTCGGAATCGAGCTTGCCGTAGATCGGCGCGCCGAGGCCCGCCGGCACGCCCTCGGCCACGATCTCCAGAACGGCACCGATGGAGGAGCCGTCCTTGCGCAGGCCGTCGAGATATTCCTCGTAGAACTGGGCCGCCTTCGCGTCCGGGCAGAAGAACGGATTGCGCGCCACCTCGGCCCAATCCCAGTTGCCGCGGTCGATGGCATGCGGCCCCATCTGCACGAGCGCGCCGCGGATGGTGACACCGGGCAGCACCTTGCGGGCGATGGCGCCAGCCGCCACGCGGGCCGCCGTTTCGCGGGCCGAGGAGCGCCCGCCGCCGCGATAGTCACGGATGCCGTATTTCACGTCGTAGGTGAAATCCGCGTGTCCCGGACGGTAGGAATTCTTGATCTCGGAGTAATCCTTGGAGCGCTGGTCCACGTTCTCGATCAGCAGCGCGATCGGCGTTCCCGTCGTCACCTGCTGGCCCGTGCGCTCGTCGATGAACACGCCGGACAGGATCCTGACCTGATCCGGCTCCTGGCGCTGGGTGGTGAAGCGCGACTGCCCCGGACGGCGGCGGTCGAGTTCCGCCTGAATTTCTGCGACTTCGAGCGGGATCATCGGCGGGCAGCCATCCACCACGCAGCCGAGGGCAGGCCCATGGCTCTCGCCGAAGGTGGTGACGCGGAACAGGTGGCCGAAGGTGTTGTGGGACATGGTGCTTCTTCGATGTTCAGGGCGTCTTAAAACCAAAGCGCCCCGGTGTCACGCGCGAGCCGCGTTGGAATGCTTCAGGAGGACCTCTGCAAAACGTGCAACGGCCGGATTCTCACGGTTCCGACGCCAAATGAGAAACGTTGTGGCCGTATTGAAATCGGTCTCGCGGATGGGATGAATGCTGAGGCTCGATCTCTCGGAATAGGTCTGGAGCACGCTCAATGGCATCAGGGCGACTCCCATGCCGGCCGCGGCACAGCCCAACATGGCATGATACGAGGTCAGTTCGACCATCCGCTCAATGGGAGCATCAACACGTCCGAACCAGCCCTCAAGGCGAGAACGATGAGGGCAGCCCGGGTGAAAGATGAGCACGGTGCGAGGCTGCACATCCAGCGGTGAGGCGATGAGCGGATGCTTCGCATTGCCGACGAGGACCAATTCCTCCTCAAAGATCGGCAGGGTGCTCAAGCGTTCGTCGCGCTCGGGGTCGGCGATGAGTGCCGCATCCAGTTCCCCGCCAAGAACGAGATCGATCTGCTCCCGCGGCGATCCTGTCCGAAGTTCGATCGAGACCTCGGGATAGCGCTCATGATATTCGCAGAGCGGCCGCGGCAACCGTGCGGCAGCAGTGCTCTCCATCGTCCCAAGTCGCAGCAAGCCGAAGGGTTTGGCTTCGTGGACGGCCAACCTCGTCTGCTCTACCAAAGCGAGAATCTGCTCCGCATAATCCAGAAGAACCCGGCCTGCGGACGATAGCTGAAGTCTCTTGCCTTCCCGTATGAAGAGCAGAACGCCAAGAGCTTCTTCGAGATTTTGGATTCGAGTGGTTACGTTGGACTGGACACGGTTCAGCTGCTTGGCCGCTGATGTGATGCCGCCTCGCTGAACGACAGCTCGAAAGATGCGCAGGTCGGAAAGTTCCATATCTCACTTAAAGAACGATATAATCTAATATTATTATTTTACAAGATCGATTGGCCGGAGCAACTCTCCTTCCTAGGATTCCGAGGAGATTGACCATGATCGTTGCCGTGTTCCGCAATCGTCTTAAGGAAGGCATAGAGGCGGCTTACAAGAATGAGGCGCAGGCCGTGGCTGCCGTAGCCAGGGAAGTGCCTGGCTACATTGCCCATAAGTCGTTCCTGGCCGAAGACGGAGAACGGGTAACGATTGTCGAGTACGAGTCTGAAGAAGCCCTTCGAGTTTGGGCTCGCGATCAGCGCCATGTGGCGGCCAAAAGGCGCGGGCGCAAAGAATTCTATGCGGAATACAAGGTGCAAATCTGCAGCCTTATCCGCGAGGGCAGCTTTACTGATGAGGCAAGTGCCTGAAGAGGTTGAAGCGCCTCTGCGTCGCGCGCCATTCAGGCCGCCACTTGATCTATTCCCGATCCCAGATCGACAGCCGCCCGTCCGGCGTCACTCCACGCGGATCTTATAGGTATAGGTCATCAGCGTCTGCTGGCCGAGGTCGTTCCAGCTCCAGGGAATGTCGAGCACCACTTCGTCCATCCCCTTAAAACCCTTCTTCGGCGTATAGACATAGGCGAGGCCGCTCACCTTCCTGCCCGGGCACTGCGAGTCCTTCCCCAGGGCCTGCTCGTGCGGGCGGATCTGGATGGAGCCGTTGGCGGGCGCTTGGCGCACCTTCACGTCGGGGATAACCGAGGGGTAGCAGGTATTCACCTCATAGCCGAGAAAGCCGCCGATCGCCGAAATCGTGTTGGCCCTGACGGTCCGCTCGATGGTTTCGGCGGATGCGGAAGATGTCAGCAGTGCCAAGCCCGCCGCGAGAGCAATCGTATGATTCATGGGAGACTCCAGGAAATGCAATATAGTTTCCACTAAGAGCATATTCCTTGGACAAGCTCAACGGCAGCGGCAAAAAAGCTGTGATCATGCACGCAGCAGTGGCTAAAGCATCGGACCCAAAAGTGGATTTGCACTTTTGGGATCGAATCCGATGCTTCCTCTATGAATGAGAGCATCGTTGTCGCGGAAAACCGGGGCCACTTTTCCGCACGATGCTCTAGGGCGCGCTATCCGGTTCGGTCTCTATGGGTCTGTCAAAGAGCCAGCACCTTGGGGCCCGCAGCTTGCGCTGCGAGCCTGTCAGGGATCGAGGGAGGGCGCGAGAAGGCGTCCGGCTCGGTGTGAGTTAAGTGAAGAACCCGACGGCTCCTCGCGCACGGTTCTTTTAGGCGTTTAAACTTGGACCAGCACAGGGCTGCCAAGGGCCTCCTGCCACCGGCTGCGTGACCGGCGGGCAGGACCGTGCCTGCTCCCACAACTTGCGACGCCTCGCGAAGCGCGCCCCTCGTCGGATCAGGCTGTGCAACGATATAGCCAAGGCTGCACGAGCTGTCAAGAACAAAGTGAGAACATAACATTCGCTCATCGCCTCCTCGCCGTCATCAGCGGCCTCGTGCCGGTGATCCCGATGGGTTGAGGCGCGGCGCTTCACAGCAGCGGGATGGCCGGCACAAGGCCGGCCATGACAGTGGAGAGGATGGAACTGGACCGTTCACCGGTAGGGATAGCAATCCGCACGGTTGAGGGTGAGACCGTAATGGTGGCCCAGGGCCGCGATGGCCTCCTCGTGGTCCGGATAGGGGTCACGGTTCGCGGGACCGACGATGATGATCCTGAAGCCCGGGTCGCGGCGGCCCTCCGGCGGCAGCATCACCGTGACGAGGGTCTTGCCTTCCGCGTCCCTCAGGGTCAGAAACAGCGGCATCACGCGCTGCACGTGAGCCTTCAGGCCGATATTGCGTTCGATGAAGGGGCTGGAGGCCGAATGGTAGCTTTTCGCCGCAGCCTCCCAGGCATTGCGAAAGTGCTTCTCGACCGCATGGCTCATCGCGTCGGATTCGAGCGCGGCCTCGCCTTCCGTCTCGATCCGGAACCAGGTCTTCGCCCCCGGGGCATCGCAGATGTATTGCATATCTTGATAACGCAGGAGCGCGGCGAAGGTTGTTCAGCCCCATTTAGATTTCCCTGCGAATGGAAATTATGTAACATATATAAACTCAAGTCTAAATTGAGATGAGGACCTCAGCGGCGATGCGCAACTTTCACATATTGTGTGTTTTTGGATTGCTATTGCTTCCCTTCGAAGCAGACGCAACAGGCATCCAAGCTAGGCGCGAATACATCGCGCGTAATTATGAAGCAGCTTTTACAGCTGCTCAATCGGCTGCCGAGAACACAGACAGCATTGCAATGCTGATATTGGGGCGACTGTACTTCGAAGGGAAAGGCGTTGAGCGAGACTACGCAGCCGCCCTCAAGTGGTGGCGGGCCTCTGCCGATCTCGGGAACAATAAAGCACAGAATAACATTGGCCTTCTATATCAATATGGCCTCGGAGTCTCAAAAGACTACAAGGAGGCCGCTAGGTGGTTCGAGCTCTCTGCAACCAACGGCGAGCCTACTGGTTATTATAACCTCAGCACTTTCTATATTCATGGGCAGCATTATAAGGTCGACTACCAAAAGGCCTTAGAATTTTTGAAAAAATCTGAGGCTCTGTATAACGAAGAATTGCTAAGTGACCCTGAGAATTCAGAAGCAATAAAGAAGGGTCTCGACAGAGTTTCTCGAGAACTTGCGCTTCTGACTAACCATTTGGACAATCTAGCCGCCGTTGCCGCAATTAACAGGGCCAAGGCTAATAACAATTCAATGTTGAAGCCGCAATAAGCCTCCGTCTCACACATACATATATAAAAATGTTCAGGCTGACTCTAAGCCTCCAGTTAGCCCGTCACACCCAGCGGTAGCTGCGCCCTTCGATCACGAGCACCCTGCCCTGCCAGATGTCCATGCTGGCGGCCTGGCGGGGATTCACCCCGCAGCAGATCGACAGGAAAGCCCGGGCGACGCCGCCATGGGCGACGATCACAGTGTCGCGGGTGAGGTCGTCCAGGATCGGGCGGACGCGGTCGACCAGCATGGCGTAGCTCTCGCCCCCGCCGGGCGGCGCATAATGCCACTTGTCCTGCTCGCGCAGGGCGGCCAACGACGGCTCGGCCTTGCGGACTTCCTTCCAGGTCAGCCCCTCCCAGGAGCCGAAGGTCAGTTCGACCAGACGCTCGTCGAGCTTGTAGGTTTCCGGGTGCAGGCCGAGCGTCTCACGGAGGATCTCCATGGTCTCGCGGGTGCGGGTCATGGGGCTCGCCACATAGGCGAGGTCCTCGACATGCGGCACGAGGGCCTGGAGCTTGCGCCCCGCCTCCTCGGCCTGGACCCGCCCGACATCATTGAGCGGAATGTCCTTCTGGCCCTGGAGCCTGCCCTCCAGATTCCAGTCCGTCTCGCCATGGCGAATGAAGTAGATCGTGGGGCGGGACGGGGTCACAGTCTCAATTCCAATACGCTGACGTTACTCTTTGTCGAGGGAGAGGTCCGGTGCTTCCGGGTTCTTCATGCCGACCACGTGATAGCCGGCATCCACATGCAGGATCTCGCCGGTCATGCCGCGGGACATGTCGGACACGAGGTAGGCGGCCGTTTCGCCGACCTCCTCGATGGTGACCGTGCGGCGCAGCGGCGAGTTGTACTCGTTCCACTTCAGGATATAGCGGAAATCGCCGATGCCGGAGGCCGCGAGCGTCTTGATCGGGCCCGCCGAGATGGCGTTGACGCGGATGTTCTTGGGGCCGAGATCGGCCGCCAGATAGCGCACCGACGCCTCGAGCGCAGCCTTGGCCACGCCCATGACATTGTAGTGCGGCATCCACTTCTCGGCGCCGTAATAGGTGAGCGTCAGCAGCGAGCCGCCGTCGTTCATCAGCTTCTCGGCCCGCTGGGCGATGGCCGTGAAGGAATAGCAGGAGATCAGGAGCGACTTGGTGAAGTTGCCCTCCGACGTCTCGACGTAGCGGCCGGTGAGCTCATCCTTGTCCGAGAAGGCGATGCAGTGGATCACGAAGTCGATGGAGCCCCAGAGGCGCTTCACTTCCTCGAACACGGCGTCGATGGTGGCGCCGTCCGTCACGTCGCAATGGCCGACCACATGGGCATCGAGCTCCTTCGCGAGAGGCTCGACGCGCTTCTTCAGGGCATCGCCCTGATAGGTGAAGGCGAGTTCCGCTCCGTGCTGGCGGGCAGCCTGGGCAATGCCCCAGGCGATCGAACGGTTGTTCGCCACGCCCATCACCAAGCCACGCTTACCGGCCAGAATGCCGGTGGCCTTTGTCTCCGCCATGATTCACCTAGATCGTCACTGGACAGGTCAAGAAAGAACGGCCTCTTTAGCCGACACGGCGGCGGGGGGGAAGACCTCTTGAGACAGCTTGAGGCGATCCGGCTATTCCTGAGACATTCTCTCCACGTCATCACCGGCCTCGTGCCGTCCCCTTGACGCCCTCCTCCGTCATCACCGGGCTCGTCGCGGTGATCCCGATTGGAAAGGCGCGGCGCTTCACCGTATCGGGATGGCCGGGACTGGCCCTGCCATGACGTCGAGAGCGTCGTCCAGGCCTACGCTCGGCAGCAGCGCTTTGTGCCCCGCCCCTACTTCGCATTCGCCGAGCGGCGCTTGCGGGCGTATTCCATCAGGTCCTCGTCGACGACCTCGGGCAGCCTGATCTCCGTGGTCACGAAGAGGTCGCCGTGGCCGGTCTTGGTGGGCAGGCCCTTGCCGCGCAGGCGGAAGGTGCGGCCGGAATTGGTCATGGGCGGGATCTTCATCTCCACCGAGCCGGTCAGGGTCGGCACCCGCACGGAGCCGCCGAGGATCGCCTCCTCGATCTCGACCGGCAGGCGCAGGCGCAGGTCGGAGCCCTCGGGCGTGAAGCGCTCGTGAGAAGCAAAATTGATGGTGAGCAGCGCATCGCCGGGATCGATGCCGGGGGCGCCCTGCCCCAATCCGCGCAGGCGGATCACCTGGCCGTTGCTCACGCCCTTGGGGATGACCACGTCCACGTCGCGGCCGGTCGAGAGCCTGATGCGCTTCTTGGCCTCCTGGGCCACCTCCTCCAGGGTCACGGTCAGGGTGGCGGCCACGTCCTCGCCCTTCTGGGCGCGGGCGCGGCCCTGGCGCGGGGCCTCGCCGCCCGAGCGGAAGGCATCGGCGAAGAACTGGGAGAAGAGGTCCTCGCCGAAATCGGCGCCGGCATTGCTCCGGCTCGAACGGCGGGCGCCACCGCTAAATCCGGAGAAGCCGCTGAACCCGGAAAAGTCCTCGGGCCGCGCTCCGCCGCGTCCGCCGCCGAAGCCTTCGAATCCCTGGAAGCGCGGCTTGCCCTCCGCGTCGATCTCGCCCCGGTCGAACTGGGCGCGCTTTCCGGCATCGCCGAGGATCTCATAGGCGGAATTCGCCTCGGCGAACTTGTCCTTCGCCTTGGGGTCGTCCTTGTTGCTGTCGGGATGATAGGTCTTGGCGAGCTTGCGGAACGCCTTCTTGATCTCCGCTTCGCTCGCAGAGCGGGATACGCCCAGAACGTCGTAGGGGTTTCGCATCGTGGATTCCATGAACCGTCGGAAATGAGGAGCCTGAACGCTCAACGGATTTGACGGTCATATGGGCGAAGTGTTGCGCCTTTGCAACGCCTTTGCCCCGAAGAGCTAGGCCTTGGCGGACGCCTTGAGAGGCTTGACCTCCTTGATCGCCCAGTCGCCCCCGGAGGGCCGGCAGGCGGTGCCCTGCAGGGAGGAGGCCGAAGGCCCGCTCAGATGGGCCGAGAAGGCGCGGCAGATCTCGTCGTTCTTCACGAAAGGCGCGCCCATGGGCGTGAAGGTGCCTTTCATGGTGGTGGCGGGGTTGTCCCACGACACCTGGGTGCCCGCCCCCTGCGGATCGAGGGCGACGGCGAGCGCCGCCTTGGCCCGGCGCCAATCCTCCACGTCGAGGTCGGGGGATAAAAGGGTATCCGCCTTGGCCGCGATGGCGCCGGTGGATTTAGGCTCCTCGTCGTCGAGAGCCGAGAGGCCGAAGGAGAAGCTGCATGCGCTCGTGGACAGGGCCACCAGGCCGACGGCCAACAGCTTCATGGCTTCGCTCCGGACGACATCTGATCTATAACGGCGCGCATTGATCCACGTCACGCGTCGGATCCCCCAGAACCTCAAGTCACAGTACGAGATAACCATTGAACCCGTTAACAACCGGTGACTTCACCGAATCGGAAGAGCCCTTCGACCTCTTCAAGAGCTGGCTCGCGGAAGCCGAGGCCTCGGAGCCGAACGACCCCAACGCCATGGCGCTGGCGACCGTCGACGAGACCGGGCTGCCGAACGTCCGCATGGTGCTGCTGAAGAGCTTCGACGAGAACGGCTTCGTGTTCTACACCAACACGGAATCGAACAAGGGCCGCGAGCTCCTGGGGCAGAAGAAGGCGGCACTCGTCCTGCACTGGAAGAGCCTACGCCGGCAGGTGCGGGCCCGCGGGCCCGTGACGCTCGTGTCCGACGAAGAAGCGGACGCCTATTTCCAGAGCCGCGCCCGCGACAGCCGCATCGGCGCCTGGGCGAGCCAGCAGTCGCGCCCGCTGGAGAGCCGCTTCGCCCTGGAAAAGGCGGTGGCGCTCAACACGGCCAAATACGCCATCGGCGAGGTGCCGCGCCCGCCCTACTGGACGGGCTTCCGCATCGCTCCGGTGTCCATCGAGTTCTGGCAGGACAAGCCTTTCCGCCTCCACGACCGGGTCGTGTTCACCCGCCAGGGCGACGGCTGGCGCAAGGTTCGGCTCTATCCGTGATATGCGCATGGTGCCGTAGACCCTGATCCCGAACCGGGATAAGGGTCTGCCCCCTCTCACAAGAGAACCCAGATGTCCGCTTCGCCCAGCAATTCCCGCCGCATCATGCTGCTCACCGGTGCCAGCCGGGGGATCGGGCATGCGACCGTCAAGCGCTTCTCCGCGGCCGGATGGCGGGTCATCACCTGCTCGCGGCACGGCTTTCCGGAGAACTGCCCCTGGGAGATGGGGCCGGAGGACCACCTTCAGGTCGATCTCGCCGATGCGGAGGATACCCGCCGCGCCATCGCCGAGGTGAAGGATCGGCTCGCCGCCGAGGGCGGCTGCCTCCACGCGCTGGTGAACAACGCGGGCATCTCCCCCAAGGGAGACGGCGGCTCGCGGCTCGACGCCATCCACACGACCCACGACGATTGGCTGCGCGTGTTCCAGGTGAACTTCTTCGCCTCGATCATGCTGGCCCGCGGCCTGCAGGACGAGCTCACGAAGGCCAAGGGCTCGGTGGTGAACGTAACCTCCATCGCGGGTTCGCGCGTCCATCCCTTCGCGGGCGCGGCCTACGCCACGTCCAAGGCGGCGCTTGCCGCGCTGACCCGCGAGATGGCGGCCGATTTCGGACCGTTGGGCGTGCGCGTGAACGCCATCTCTCCCGGCGAGATCGACACCTCGATCCTGTCCCCCGGCACGGAGAAGATCGTCGAGCAATTGCCGATGCGCCGCCTCGGCACGCCGGACGAGGTCGCCAAGGCGATCTATTTCCTCTGCACGGATGCGAGCTCTTACGTGACCGGCGCGGAACTCCACATCAACGGCGGCCAGCACGTCTAGAGCATCGAACGAAAAAGCGGAAACCGGTTTTGCGTGCAAAGATGCGAGCAACCGAAATCTTAAAGCATTGGATGTGCGTCCGATGCTTTAGGCCTGTGACAATGCCTCGTTCGCACGCGGCACGAAGCCTCATGCAAGCGTTCATGGCCGTGCTGGTCGTCGGCTCGATCCAGCCCGTGCGCAGCCAGGAAGAGCCTGAGAAAAATCCCTTCGCCGACCCGGACATGCAGCCCTCCTACAGGGCGCAATGCCATGAGGTCCGGGAACTGACCAAGGATCGCGAAACCGGAGAGACCCGGATCGACTTCAGCGTGACGGGGCCCCTAGCCCTCGTGCATTTCGACGGCACGCTGGCCTATCTCGGCCTGTGCGGCACCGGGTCCGAACCGAAGGTTCTCTGCGTCACCTACCAGACCAACGACATGAAGGTCGGCGAGATCGTGACCGTTGCGGGCGGCTACAGCCGCCCGAACCCGGATTTCATCGTCCTCGATCCATGTCTGGCGCGGCGTCCGGAGGAGCCCTGACGAAGGATGCTTCGACTTGGTGGAGCTACAGCATCGGACCCAAAAGTGGATTTGCACTTTTGGGATCCATCCGATGCTTTTTCTCTTGGCTGGCGCATCGGATGGAGCGGACCCGCAGGGCCGCGTCAGCGAATACCGGGTCCACTTTTCCGTCCGATGCGCTAGTTCACTTGGATGCCGAGAGACAGTTCCTTCTCGAATGCGCCACTGAGGCTCCTGGCAAAAGTCGCGGTCAAGTGGTGCCGATCCCGGTAGACGATGATGCCGCCGACCACGACCGGACACCGCTCCCGGTCGCACAGGTAGCTCGTGATATCCAGGATGGACAATTTCAGTTGACTGGCGGTCGTCCCAGGAAGATCCGGTTTGAAGGCGACGTCCCGCTTTGGCGCGCAATCGATGCTCCAGTTCCTGTGATTGATGAGACATTTGTCGGGATCGAAGTCGAGCCAGGGTGTCGGGCGGACAAATCGGACGTCCAACCCCATCGCGAGCAGACGCGACCAGGCTTGCACAATTCCCGGGCTGGTCGTTTCGGGATAAAGGGGAGATTGCGAGATCAGGACGAGATCGGGCCGCTCCCTTTCCAACCAGGCGATGACGTTTTTCGACCATTCGAGGCACTCGGTATAGAGGCGCTTGAAGGTCGGATGGTAGAACGCTTCCAGCGAAAACAGGCATGCCGATTTGGACAGGCCCTGGAAGTAGATCGATCCTTTGCGCGCCAACTCCTCAAAGGCCGGATAGAAATGCCCGGCATGAGAATCTCCGATCATGACGATCTTTCGCTTGGCGTTCGGATCTCCATAAGCGCAGGCTAGGACCTCTGTTTCCCGTTCGTCCTGGTGGCATCCTTTCGTGCTTGAGTAGATCGCCGCCACATCCTTTCTGACCTTCTCCGGCCTGGGGATCACGCTGCCGATATCCTCGTTCCGCCAATCGTACTGAGGATCGGTCATCGCCAGCGCTCCGCGCCTGCTCTGGCCTGAAGCTTGTGTAGCCAGTCCGCTCCTGTCGAGATAGCTTGCACCCAGTAGAAGCGTCGCTGCGATGCAGGTGACGCTGGCGGCAATGGTGCGTCCGATGGACATAGATGGCGTTCGAAAACGATCCTCGACATGGACCTTGCTCAGATGCGCAACGCCGCACGACACCACGAGGAGAATGACACCATCGGCAAGCCCGATGACACGGCCGGTAACCTCGCCATAAACGACGATCAGTGGCCAATGCCAGAGGTAGAGGGAATACGAGATATCGCCGAGATACTGGAATGGTTGCGAACTCAAAAGTCGGCGCGCAGACCACGACGTCAGCGATCCGCTCGAGACAATGACGGCAGCCGCAGCGACGGTCGGAAGAAGCGCGGAATAACCGGGAAAAAGGGTGCTTTCATCATAGGCCAAACAGGCGGCCATGATGCCGGCGATCCCCAGCAGCCCAACGATTGCACGCTGGAAATCGGTGAGCGCATTCTTGGTGAAGACGAGGGCGAGAGCTCCGCCGAGCGCCAGTTCCCAGACCCGGGTGGTGGTCGCGAAATAGGCCACCCCAGGATCAAGCGGTGTGAAGACCATGGACCAGGCGAGTGACACACCGACGATGCCGGCAATGATCCATCCGAACAGGCGTCGGGGGGCGAGGCCAATTCGACCGGCCATTGCTGCAACGGCAGCAAGGATCAGAGGCCAGACGATATAATACTGCTCTTCGACCGAGAGGGACCAAAAATGGTTCATCGGCCCCTTAACGTCGCCGGCCAGGTAGTCCACGGCCTGCGCAGCCAGAAACCAATTCTGGACATAGGCGACGCTTGCCACGATGCTGATGACGGTTTCGTCCCAGTAGCTCCTCGGGAAAAGAGGGATGGACAGCATGACCGCCACGGAGACGAGCGTCGCTGCGGGAAGCAGCCGCCGTATGCGGCGGGCATAGAATCCGAGGATGCCGATCCGTCCCTGAGTTTCGAACTCCTTGACAAGCGACCCTGTGATCAGAAAACCGGAGATCACGAAGAACACGTCGACGCCGACATACCCACCTGGAAGGATCTTCGGCCATAGGTGATAGATCAGGACGGACAGGACCGCGATGGCCCGGAGTCCCTGAACCTCTTTGACGATGCGATCGCGGGCATGATGCATGGGAGCCCCGCTCCGGCGGCCAAGGGACTGGACCAAGTCCCGCAAGCCGATTCTCAGGTTCTCAACCGATCAAGAGCCGCCACTCGCCGCCGCCCGGCAACGACCCAAGGCCCGCTGAGGGCAAAGGCTCATGCGCGGCGCCGTGTCCGATCCGTTCAGCATCATCCTCCGCCATCCAGGAAGCGATTTTATGGCAAAGCCGCCTGGTTCGGACTCGTAAACGGATCACGGTGAAGATCATCGAGCCATTGCCGATGCTCTACTCGTTAAACGGCGCATCGTTCGGAGCGGGAAAACCGGATCCACTTTTCCGCACGATGCGCTAGGTTGTCCCGGATCCAAAGACGCTCTGGGAACCCATCAAGCCGCCTCGGCGGGCCATGCTCCGACGTAGCGCGACTGGGGCCGGATGATGCGGCCGGTGCGGGTCTGCTCGACGGCATGGGCTACCCAGCCCGCCGTACGGCCTGCGGCGAAGAGGGGTGTGAAGCCCTCGCGCGGGACACCGAGGGCATCGAGCAGGATGGCCGTATAGAACTCCACATTGGTGTCGAGCCGGCGACCGGGCTTGCGGCGCTCCAGCACCTTCAGGGCCGTCACCTCCACGGCCTCGGCGAAGGCGATGCGGTTGTCGCGTCCCTTCAGCCGCCCGACGGCGGCCATGAGGACATCCGCCCGCGGGTCGCGCACCCGGTAGATGCGATGGCCGAAGCCCATGAGGCGCTCGCCCCGGGTCATGGCGTCGTCGAGCCAGGCTTCCGCGTTCTCGACGGAGCCGATCGCATCCAGCATGTCGAGGACGGGACCGGGCGCTCCGCCATGGAGCGGCCCCTTCAGGGCGCAGAGCCCCGCCACGACCGCGGACAGGATGCCGGCCTGGGTCGAGGCGACGACGCGCGCCGTGAAGGTCGAGGCATTGAGCCCGTGATCGATCACCGTCACGAGATAGGTGTCGAGCCCCTGCGCCTCGTCGGCCGCCGCGGGCGCGTCGCGCATCATGCGCAGGATATCGGCCGCATGGCCTGCCGAGGCATCGGGCTCCACCGGCGCGAGTCCCTGAGCCCCACGCACCGCCATGGCGGCCGCCACCCCGGCGGCTCCGACCGCGAGGGCCGGATGATCCTCCTCCGCATCGGGCAGGCTCGAGAGCAGCAGCCGCATCCCTTCGACGGGGGTGAGTCCGGTCAGTTGTCGTGCGAGCGGAGCCAGATGCCCGTAGGCCCTGACCCGTGCCTTGCCGATAACCGCGCGAGGATCGGCGACATCCCCAACGAGGCCGCTCCACAGCATGGCCACCACGTCCTCGAACGTTACACGGCCTGCAAGCTCCTCCAGATCGTGTCCGCAGATGATCAGGCGTCCCGCCTCGCCGTCCACATGGCTGAGGGCGGTCTCCGCCGCCACGACGTCGTCAAGTCCGATGCTCATGAACCTTCTCCTGTGTCGCAGGGAGCTTCACGCCGGCCTTGCGCAATCGTCAATCTTGAATCAACATATCAACATATGGACGCCGCATCCCTCGATCTCGCATCTGCCGACGAAGCCTCGTCCCGCCTCGGCGTCAGCCGGGCGAGCCTCTACGCCTATGTGAGCCGGGGCCTGATCCGCTCGTTCTCGTCGCCGCACGATCCCCGTCAGCGGCTCTATGCCGTCGAGGACGTGGAGACGCTGGTGGAGCGCAAGGCGCGCTTCCGCCGCCCCACGGCGGCGGCAGCGACTGCCCTCGACTGGGGCTTGCCCGTGCTGGAGACGAGCATCACCCAAATCCGGGATGGCCGCCTCTTCTATCGCGGGCAGGATGCTATCGCCCTCGCCCGGACTGCTACTCTCGAAGATGCCGCTCGACTGCTGATCGGCGTCTTGAGCGACGACGCCTTCCTTGATCCCTCCCGGATCCCTGTTGCGCTGCCTGGCCCGACCTTCAGCCTCCATGACTTTGTCGCGCAGGCGGTTCGCCTTCTCTCGGAGCCTGTCCCGAAGGAAACCCGTGGCGCGGAAGTCGCCGCGATCCTGCGCCTGATGACCGCCGCAGCCAGCGGCGGCGACCCGGGGACCGCGCCCATTCATCGGCACCTGGCCCTTGCCTGGAAGGCTTCCCCGCAGGCGACCGACGCCATCCGGCGCGCTCTCGTGCTCTGTGGCGACCACGAACTCAGCTCGTCGACCTTCGCCGTCCGGGTCACGGCTTCGACGGGGGCATCCCTGCGCCATGCGGTGATCGCGGGCGTCGTCGCCTTGAGCGGCCCCTATCATGGCGGCATGACGGAGCGGGTCAGGGCCTTCCTGGACGATCCTGCGAGAGTTCCCCGTCCCGGCTTCCGGCACCGCCTCTATCCTGACGGCGACCCCAGAGCCGAGGCCCTTCTGGGAAACGTGCCGCTGCTGGCCTCGGACGCCACGACCCTGAAGATTTTGGCCGAGGCTTCCGGCGGCAGCCCCGGCATCGACGTGGCTCTCGTCATGATGGAGCGGGCCTATGGACTGCCGGCCGGGGCGGCGTTTACGATCTTCGCCATCGGTCGCACGGCCGGATGGCTCGCCCATGCCATCGAGCAGCGCGGCCAGGCGGCCCTGATCCGGCCGCGGGCCCGCTACGTGGCGGCTGATGAACTCCCGTCCCAGAAGCCTTCCCCATGACCTCCGACCGCCTCTATCCCGCCCGCCCGATCCTCGCCGCCTCCGTGGCGGTGATCCGGGACGGGCGCATCCTGCTCGCCGCACGAGGCAAGCCGCCGAGCGAGGGCCTGTTCTCGCTGCCCGGGGGCATGGTCGAGACGGGCGAGACCCTGGGAGAAGCCGCCTTGAGGGAACTTCGCGAGGAGGTCGGGGTTGAGGCCAAGCTTATCGGTCTGATCGCCCCGGTCGAATTCATTGAAAGGGACGAGAAAGGCCATATAAAGCATCACGTCGTCATCGCCGCCCATGCAGCCCGCTGGGTTTCGGGCGAACCCCAGACAGGTCCGGAAGCAAAGGAAATCCGTTGGGTCACGGAACGGGACATCGCCGATCTGCCGATGACGGCAGGCCTCACGGGGATTCTGGAGCAGGCCTTCAGGCTCGCGGGCGAGGCCTCATGAGCGTGAAGCGCTCCGGCCTCCTGCTCGCCCTTCCCGCCCTGCTGCTGGCGACGGCGCAGCCCGCACAGGCTCAAAGCTTCTTCGAACGGCTGTTCGGCATTCCGCCACGGCCGCAGCCGGGCCAGCCTGCCCCGCAGCAGCAATATCGGCCTTCGCCGCAATCGCAGCCGCAATACCGCCAGCAGCAGCCGCAACAGCAGCGGCGTCCCCAGCCGCAGCAGACGCAGAAGCCGGCCGCTCAGCCCCAGCAGCAGGCGGAACCCGCTCCGGCGGCCGAGCCGCCGCCGGCACCTTACGAAAAGGAATTGCTGCGACTTGCCGAGATCATGGGGTCGCTCGCCATGCTGCGCCCCCTCTGCAGCGCGCCCGACGCCCCCGAGTGGGGCCGCCGGATGCAGGTTCTTCTCGATGCGGAAGGGACGACGCCGGGCCGGCGCGAGCGCCTCGCCGGGGCCTACAACAAGGGCTACCAGGCCTATGCCCTCACCTACCGGGTCTGCACCCCGTCGGCCCAGGAAGCGTCCGTCCGGTTCCTGAGCGAAGGCGAGCACCTCGCCCGCAACATCACCGGCCGCTACGGCGGGTGATGCACGAAGAATTCGTTCAGAGATTTCAGTCGGGAAGTCTGGCTCAGAAGGCGGCACGAACCTGAGCCCTCATCCTGAGGAGGTCACGTAGTGACCGTCTCGAAGGATCAGAGCGCTTCCAGTGCTCTCTGGATACTCCTTCGAGACGCCGCTTGCAGCGGCTCCTCAGGATGAGGCGAGAGGGTGATGAGCCATCCTCCGGTGGAGGAGCACAGGTGAGACCGGCACGCAGACATGAGTGTTGCACCGACGCCTCTTATCCACATTTTTCGGGAAATCCCCTCTCGCGTTAACCTCCTTGCAAGGTGATGCTGGCGGTGGGTCGGCGCGACGTCTAGAAATGGTTCAACCGAACTCGCGCGCCGCCCCTCAAAGGGGCCTGGATCATGAACGACAACAACGTCCCTCTCGACGAGCTGCCCGAACTCAGCGCCCTCAAGCAGGCGGCCCTGAGCTATGTGACCGAGGCCTTCGCCGAGGCCGAGCTCGACGGGCTCGACGGCGACTGCATGGCGCAGGCCGCCCTCTTCGCGGCCTTCACCGAACTCGTCGCCACCTATGGCGAGGATGCCGTTGCGGAATACGCCACGTCGCTCGCCGACAAGATCCGCAGCGGAGCCTTCTCCATGGTGGGCGCGCTGAAGCATTGAGGGCACTTGGAAGAGGTAACCTCATCCCAGGTAACTGTCTCACGCTCGGCTTTCCTGAAGCCCTCATCCTGAGGAGGTCACTTCTGTGACCGTCTCGAAGGACGAGGGCGTCTCCAGGGCGTGCTGGATGATCCTTCGAGACGCAGCTCCGCTGCTCCTCAGGATGAGGTCGGTGCGTTGTGAGCCTGCCTCTCAGGATGAGGCCGTGGCGATGCTGTATAGGGCCGAAGAATGGATGGCTGCTGGTTCTATATTCTTCGTTGCGCTGATGGCAGCTACTACGTCGGCACAAGCCGGTCGGAGGATCTGGAAGCGCGCCTCAGCCAACACAACCAAGGCACGTTTGGCGGCTACACAGCGAAGCGACGGCCTGTTGTCCTTGTTTACTCAACGCACTTTGCCAGCATCATCGAGGCGATTGCATACGAAAGACAAGTCAAGGGCTGGTCGAGAGCAAAGAAGGAAGCTCTGATAAGAGGAGATTTCGACGCTCTTCCAGGATTGTCGAAGAGCTATCGATCGGGTCGCAGCCCTGCGAGTACGCCCATCGAGAACTAGAAGCCCATTCCTGTAACCTCAACCTCATCCTGAGGAGGATTGCGCAGCAATCCATCTCGAAGGAGGATCCAGAGTGCACGGGAAACGCCCTCGTCCTTCGAGACGCTCCGCTCCTCAGGATGAGGGCTACGTGAATATAAACATAAGCCGGATCTTCAGAATGAAGCCGCGACGCTTCAAGCTGCTCTCAGAGACGGCCCCTGTCGCTTATTACCCGCCCACCGTCTCCTCGAACCGCACCACCTCGCCCTGCGACGGCGCTTCCAGCGAGCCGTCCCACATCACCACGTTGCCGCGCACGACGGTGCCGATGGGCCATCCGGTGACCTGCTTGCCGTCATAGGGCGTCCAGCCGCATTTAGAGGCGATCCAGTCGTTGGTGATCGTCTCGGTGCGCTTCAAATCGACCACGGTGAAATCGGCATCGTAGCCCACGGCGATGCGGCCCTTGTTGGCGATGCCGAAGAGGCGCTTGGGGCCGGCGCTCGTGAGATCGACGAAGCGCTCCAGCGTGAGCCTGCTCGCATTCACGTGGTCGAGCATGATGGGCACGAGCGTCTGCACGCCGGTCATCCCGGAGGGCGTGTTCGGATAGGTCTTGTCCTTCTCCTCGCGCGTATGCGGTGCGTGGTCGGAGCCGAGAACGTCGGCGATGCCTTCGTCCAATCCCTGCCAGAGAGCGGCGCGATGCAATTCGTCGCGTACGGGCGGGTTCATCTGGATATAGGTGCCGAGGCGCTCGTAATCCTCCGGCCCCACCAGCGTCAGATGATGCGGCGTGACCTCGACCGTGACGAGGTCCTTATGGTTCTTCAGGAGCGCCATCTCCTCGGCCGTGGTGATGTGCAGCACGTGGATGCGTGCGCCCGTCTCCCGGGAAATGCGCACGAGACGCTGTGTGCAGGCGAGCGCCACCTCGGCCGAGCGCCAGATGGGATGCGAGCGCGGATCGCCTTCGACGCGCAGACCCTTCCGCTCACGCAGCATCGCCTCGTCCTCGGAGTGGAAGGCCGCGCGGCGGCGGGTGCGGCTCAGGATTCTGGCGATGCCCTCGTCGTCCTCCACCAGCAGCGAGCCGGTCGACGAGCCCATGAACACCTTGATGCCGGCGGCACCCGGCAGGCGCTCCAGCTCCGGCACGTCGGCGGCATTCTCATGAGTGCCACCGACCCAGAAGGCGAAGTCGCAATGCATGCGGTGATGGCCGCGCCGCACCTTGTCGGCGAGCGCCTCCGGCGTCGTGGTCTGCGGATCGGTATTGGGCATCTCGAACACGGCCGTGACGCCGCCCATCACGGCGGAACGGGAGCCCGATTCGAGGTCTTCCTTGTGGTCCAGGCCCGGCTCGCGGAAATGCACCTGGGTGTCGATGACGCCCGGCAGGATGTGCAGCCCCCGGCAGTCGATCTCCCGCGCGGCGGAGGCCCGGGACAAGTCGCCGATGGCGGCGATCCGCCCATCGCGCACGCCGATGTCGCGCTCGACACGTCCGTCGTGATTCACGACGACGCCGCCTTTGAGCATCAGGTCGAAGGTTTGGGGCATGGCAATCTCATCCCTTGAGGCCGCTGCGGAACGGGCATATGTCACGCTCGTATCAGTGCAAGGAGAGCGGGCACATGCCGTCAGTCCATCTGGCCGACCGGGGCGTGGTAAGGGTTTCGGGCGAGGACGCCAAGAGTTTTCTCGACAACCTCATCACCTGCGACCTGGACCGCGTGTCCCCGCACGCCGCGCGCCTCGGCGCTCTCCTGACGCCGCAGGGCAAGATCCTGTTCGATTTCCTCGTCTTCCAGGCTCCGGCGGAGATCGGCGGGGCCTATTACCTCGACGTGCTCAAGGTCTTCGCCCCCGACCTCGCCAAGCGCCTGGGCTTCTACAAGCTGCGGGCGAAGGTGGCGGTGGAGGACCTGTCCGAATCTCTTGCCGTCATCGCCGGCTGGAACGCGCCGCGGCCGGAGGACGAAGCCGGCTTCGTGGTCGAGGACCCTCGCCTGCCCGAGCTCGGCTGGCGGGCCATCGTGGCGGCCCAGGACGCGGCGGAATTCGGCCGGGACCCGGCGGGAGCCTATCTCGCCCATCGCATCGCGCTGGGCGTGCCGGAGGGCGGGCGCGATTTCCTGTTCGGCGATGCCTTCCCGCACGAGGCCCTGATGGACCAGCTCCATGGGGTCGACTTCGACAAGGGCTGCTACGTGGGCCAGGAGGTCGTCTCGCGCATGCAGCACCGGGGCACGGCCCGCACCCGGATCGTGCCGGCCGTCTATGAAGGCGGGTTCGCGGCGGATGTGGGCGTCGAGGTGACGGCCGGGGGGAAGACCTTGGGCCAGACCGGCACGGGCGCGGAAGGCCGAGGGCTCCTGATGATCCGCCTCGACCGCGCGGCGGACGCGGTTGCGGCCGGCGAGACCATCCGGGCCGGGGGCATTCCCGTGACGCTCGAAAAGCCCGACTGGATCCGCTTCCCGTTTCCGGGCGAAGCGGAGCTCCGGCCTTAAGTTTTGGCCAAGCTTGCGGAACAAGCAGGATCACATCTGCGTTATACGCAACTGGGCCAGGCCACGCGCCGAAGAAGCGCACGAACGGCCCCGCTGGGGAATGTCTGGATGAATGCAGTGTCAGGTGAAACGACAACGTCGCAGGAGAGGCGCTTTCAACTCCTCGTCGACGCGGTCACGGATTATGCCATCTACATGCTCGATCCGACCGGCACCATCGTGAGCTGGAATCCCGGAGCCCAGCGCTTCAAGGGCTATGTGGAAAGCGAAATCATCGGCGAGCACTTCTCGCGCTTCTACACCGAAGAGGATCTTGCGACGAACCTGCCGAAGCGGGCGCTGGAGACGGCTGCGCGCGAAGGCAAGTTCGAGGCGGAGGGCTGGCGCGTCCGCAAGGGCGGCACGCGCTTCTGGGCCCACGTGGTCATCGATCCGATCCGCGATTCCCAGGGCAACCTGCTCGGCTTCGCCAAGATCACCCGCGACCTCACCGAGAGAAAGAAGACCGAGGAAGCCCTCAAGGAAAGCGAGGAGCGCTTTCGCCTGCTGGTCCAGGGCGTGACGGACTATTCCATCTTCATGCTCGACCCGCAGGGCCTCGTGACGAACTGGAATGCCGGGGCACAGCGCATCAAGGGTTATACGGAGAGCGAGATCGTCGGACGCCATTTCTCGCAGTTCTATACCGAGCATGATCGCGCCAACGGCCTGCCGAAGCGGGCGCTGGAAACGGCTGCGCGCGAAGGGAAATTCGAAGCGGAGGGCTGGCGCGTCCGCAAGGACGGCACGCGCTTCTGGGCCAACGTCATCATCGATCCGATCCGCAACGATCGGGGCGAACTGATCGGCTTCGCCAAGATCACGCGCGACATCACCGAGCGCCGGAAGGCGCAGGAAGCGCTCGAAGAGGCGCAGGCCGCGCTTTTCCAGGCTCAGAAGATGGAGGCCGTCGGGCAGCTCACGGGCGGAGTGGCGCACGACTTCAACAATCTGCTGACGATCATCGTCAACAACCTGGATCTCCTGACCCGCAACGCGCACAATGCCCGCGACATCAAGCTGATCGAAAGCGCGCAGCGCGCCGCCGAGCGCGGCGCGAAGCTGACGCAGCAGCTCCTCGCCTTCTCGCGCCGCCAGCCCCTGCAACCCAACGCACACAATCCGAACACGCTCATCGAAGGCTTCGAGGCCGTTCTCCGCCGGGCCTGCGGCGAACTGATCCGGCTGCAGCTGTCGCTCGCTCCGCGGGTGCGGTGGATTTCCGTCGACGCGCCGCAATTCGAATCGGCCCTGCTCAACCTCGTCGTCAATGCCCGCGATGCCATGCCGGACGGCGGCTCCCTCAAGATCATGACGGGCAATGTCGCGCTCAGTGAGAAGGACGCCGCTTCGACAGCCCTGCCGCCCGGCCAATATGTCTCGATCGCCGTGCAGGACACGGGCACGGGCATGTCGCCGGATGTCGTGTCCCGTGTCTTCGAGCCGTTCTTCACCACCAAGGAGATCGGCAAGGGAACGGGCCTGGGTCTGTCCCAGGTCTATGGTTTCGTGACCCAGTCGGGGGGCCACATCAAGGTCGACAGCACGCCCGGCCAGGGAACCAAAGTGATCATGCTCCTGCCCGCTCAGGAAAGCGGAGAGGACATATCCGAGGAGAGCGGAGACGACGCGGAGCGTCCGGTCCGGGACAGCGCGGGAACCGTGCTGATCGTCGAGGACGAGCCGGCGGTCCGGGAGGTGGCGAGCGACATCTTCGACAGCCTCGGCTATGACGTGGTGACGGCGAACGATGCCAACGAAGCGATCGAGGTCCTCGAGAGCAACCCCGCCATCGACATCCTGTTCAGCGACGTGATCATGCCCAACGGAATGAACGGGGTCGAGCTGTCCCGCAAGGCCCGCGAGATGCGACCGAACCTCAAGATCCTGCTCGCCTCCGGCTATCCCATGTCGGCGCTGCCCTCGGACGGCCTGGGCACGGGCGTTTCCTTCATCAGCAAGCCCTACCGTTGGACGGAGCTGGCCGAGATGCTGCGGGTGCTGCGGACCGGCGCGTGAGGATCATTGCCTCACGTGATGCGGCACATCGGGATTTTTGATTGGTCCGGGCCTTCGTGAATCGCTAGCATTCCTGCTCCATTGCTCGGGAATGCCATGTACCAGCCGCCCCATTTTCGCGAGGACGACCTCGCGGTGCAGCACGCTCTCATCAAGGCCCATCCGCTCGGGCTCCTAGTGACTTTCGGCAGCGCCGGCCTCGAAGCCAACCCGATCCCCTTCGTGCTGGAGGCTTCCGCCTCGTCTCTCGGAACCCTCAAGGCGCATCTCTCCCGCGCCAATCCGCAATGGCGGAATGTCGACCGCGAGCAGGAAGCTCTGGTGGTCTTCCAAGGCCCCGAGACCTACATCACGCCGTCCTGGTACGCGGCCAAGCGCGAGCACGGCAAGGTGGTGCCGACCTGGAACTACGCCATCGTCCAGGCTCGCGGCCGCCTGACGATCCGGGACGATCCCGACTGGCTGCTGCGGCAGATCGGCGCCATGACGGACGCGCAGGAGGCCCCGCGGCCGGAGCCCTGGGCCGTGAGCGATGCGCCTGAGCCCTTCGTGGCCGCGCAGCTCAAGGGGATCGTCGGCATCGAGATCGAGATCACCCGGATCGAGGGCAAGTGGAAGGTGAGCCAGAACCGCCCCGAAGCTGACAGGCTCGGCGTGTCGGCGGGCCTGCGCCTCTCCGACGACGACGCCTCGCACCGGATGGCCGATCTGGTCGATGCACGCGGAGCCCCGCCGCGTGAATGATGGGTGGACCCCGAGGATCGAACCCTGCACCCTCCAGTCGCTGGAGGAATGGGCGAGCCTGCGCCATGCGCTCTGGCCGGACGGCCCGGTGCAGGAGCACCGCTCCGAAGCGCAGGCCATGCTCTGGGAGCAGAAGAAGGCCGTGGCCTTTCTCGTGCGCCTGCCCGACGGAACGGCCGCCGGCTTCGCCGAGGCCGCCCAGCGCCATGACTACGTGAACGGCTGCGCGACGTCGCCCGTGGCGTTCCTGGAAGGGATCTACGTCGAGCCGCAATACCGCAACCGTGGCCTCGCCCGGCTGCTGTGCCGCGCCGTCGAGGATTGGGCGAGGCGCCTCGGCTGCCGCGAATTCGCCTCCGACGTCCTCCTCGAGAACACCGCCTCGCAGAACATGCACAGGGCGCTGGGCTTCGAGGAAACGGAACGGGTCGTTTACTATCGCAAGGCGCTGCCGTCCGGGTGATTGGATTTCCGAAGGGCTTAGCCCTTCATCCGGCTGTTCCTGAGCCCTCATCCTGAGGAGGTCGCGTCAGTGACCGTCTCGAAGGACGAGGGCGCCTCCCGTGCGCACTGGACCCTCCTTCGAGACGCAGCTGCGCTGCTCCTCAGGATGAGGTCAGAGGGGGTGAGCACGAAGTTGCAAGGCCCGTGATGACGTGAAGGAAGTGAATTCCCCGTCCACCCCGCATCGCCATCTCTTCCCGTTTCCCCGCCGCCCCGCTACACACGTTCCATGACCGACGGACTGATCCTGCATCCCGACCACAAGACCCGCTGCTGGTGGCCCGGCACCGACCCCTTCTATGTCGCGTATCACGACACCGAATGGGGCGTGCCGGAATTCGATGACCGCGCCCTGTTCGAGAAGCTCATTCTCGACGGCTTCCAGGCCGGCCTGTCCTGGATCACGATCCTGCGCAAGCGCGAGAACTTTCGCCGGGCCTTCGCCGGGTTCGAGCCCGCGGTGATCGCCCGTTTCGATCAGGCGCAGGTCGAGGCGCTGATGCTCGACACCGGCATCGTGCGCAACCGCGCCAAGATCGAGGCGACGATCGCCGGCGCCCGCGCCTGGCTCGTCATCCAGGAACGCGGCGGCTTCTCGCGCTTCCTGTGGGATTTCATCGACGGACGGCCGGTGCAGACGAACGCGAAGACGCGCAAGGACATACCGACCGAAACGGAGGTCTCGCGCAGGATCTCGAAGGCGCTGAAAAAGGAAGGCTTCAACTTCGTCGGCCCCACCATCGTCTATGCGTTCATGCAGGCGGTCGGCATGGTGAACGACCATCTCACCGGCTGCTATCGACATGCGGAATGCGCTGAACTCGCCGGGAAGCTGTAGATGGCGAAGGAACCCCGCGTCTGGCAGCGGATGCTCTCCGGCCGCCGCCTCAACCTGCTCGACCCTTCCCCGCTCGACGTGGAACTCGACGACATCGCCCATGGCCTTGCCCGCGTCGCCCGTTGGAACGGGCAGACCATCGGCCCGCACATCTTTTCCGTCGCGCAGCACAGCCTGCTGGTGGAAGCCATCGCGGGCCACATCGATCCGGACATGTCGCGGGAGTGGCGTCTCGCGGTACTGCTGCACGATGCGCCGGAATACGTGATCGGCGACATCATCTCGCCCTTCAAGGCGGTGATCGGCGATGCCTACAAGACCATCGAGGCGGGCCTGCTCGGCGCCATCCATCTGCATTTCGGCCTGCCCGCCCAGCCGGCTGCGACGCTCAAGCGCTTCATCAAGCAGGCCGACCGGCAGGCCGCCTTCCTGGAGGCGACCCATCTCGCCGGCTTCGGCCGCGAGGAAGGGATCAAGTTCTTCGGACGCCCCGAACCCTTGCCCCGCACCGTCCTCGCGCTCCTGGAGCCCTGGCCCGTGGCCGAGGCGGAGGAGCGTTACCGGGAGAAGGTGACGGCGGCGCTGGCGCGCTAATACCCGTCCCTCAAGCGACCTCTGTCCTCATCCTGAGGAGCAGACGCAGTCTGCGTCTCGAAGGAGGTTTCAGTGCGCTCTGGATCCTCCTTCGAGATGGTCGCTCAGCGACCTCCTCAGGATGAGGTCTGCGGGTTTGTTTCACCGATAATGACGCTCCGAATCGTATAAGACCTCTCTTCAAATCGTGAAAGCCCGCCGAACCATGCCCACCCTGCACGTCTGCCCCCTCTCCCGCCTGCACGAGACCGTGTCGGCGACACGCGCCAGCCATGTGGTGAGCGTCATGGGGGCCAGCGCCAAGGTGGAGCGTCCGGCCGGCATCGCAGCCGAGCGCCATCTCTTCATCGGTGTTAGCGATATCGTCGAGCCTCTGGAGGGCTATGTCCTGCCGGCGACGGAGCACATCGAGCAGCTTCTCGCCTTCGTTCGGGCCTGGGGCCGGGAAAGTCCGCTCCTGTTCCATTGCTGGGCCGGGATCAGCCGCTCCACCGCCGCCGCCTATATCGCCGCCTGCGCGCTCGCGCCTGAGCGGCGGGAGGATGAGATTGCGCTGGCTCTACGGGTGGCCTCGCCCAGCGCAACGCCGAATGCCCGGTTCGTTGCCCTGGCGGACGACCTCCTGGGCCGCCGGGGCCGGATGGTCGACGCGATCCGCGCCATCGGCCGGGGCGCGGAGGCTATGGAGGGCACCCCCTTCATGTTACAGCTTAACAGGGGTTAGCTGATTCCGGTGCACGAGGCGGCCCCGTGCCGTAAGAGGGGCTTCTTCGTGGACGACATGGTGTTCGGTCTTGCCATCCTTCTGGCCGTGCTGATCGGAATCGGCGCTCCCATCATTGCGGTCGTCGGATTGGTGCTTGCCGTAAAAGCGCGGCGGAACCTTCAACACCTCCACCTCCGTCTCGACCATCTCGAGGCGGAGCTGCGCGCAGCCCGACGTCCGGGCGACCTTGCCGCGGAGCCGGGCGCAGCGCGTGCTCCAGCGTCCGAGCAACCCACGGAAGCGTCTCTCCCACCGGCGGAACCCGAAGCGCCGAAGCCGACCTCCGTCCCGCCCATTCCGGCATCTGCGCCCCAGCCTGCGCCGCCCCGCGCGGGCTTCGAGGAAAAGCTCGGCTCCCGCTGGGCCGTGTGGGTCGGCGGCGTGGCGCTGGCGCTGGGCGGCATCTTCCTCGTACGCTACTCCATCGAGCAGAACCTGCTCAGCCCGGGAACCCGCGTTGCCCTTGGAGGGCTCTTCGCCCTCGTCCTCATCGGAGCGGGCGAATGGATGCGCCGCCGCCAGCGCAGCTTCGGCTTGCCTGGCATTCCCAGCGCCAACGTGCCGAGCATCCTCACGGCAGCGGGAACCTGCACGGCCTTCGCCTCGGCCTACGCGGCCTATGCTCTCTACGACCTCACCGGCCCGGCCACGACCTTCGTGCTGCTCGGCGCCATCGCCGTGCTGACCATGGTCGCCTCGACGCTCCACGGACCAACCCTTGCGGCCCTCGGACTCGTCGGCGCGATGGGAAGCCCGCTTCTCGTCTCCTCGAACGATCCGCAGCCCTGGGCGCTCGTGATCTATCTCGCCTTCGTGGTTCTGCCGGCCTACGGCGTGGCGCGCCTGCGCCTCTGGCGCTGGCTGGCGGTCGCCGCCGCCTCGGGAGCCCTGGCCTGGACCTTGCCGATCTTCTTCGTCGACAAGGCCTATACGCTGCCCACCATGGTGCATCTTGTGCTCCAGGCGGGGCTGGCCGCCTTCTTCCTTGGGGTCGATCCCTACCGCCATGTGCCAGACGAGGAGGCACGGACGGACAGGGCCGCCAGCGCCGTCCTTGCCGCCTTCGCGGTGGCGGGGATCATCGTGACCAGTTCCGTCGTCACGGGGGATGGACGCCCGGTCTTCGTCGCGGCCCTGGCTCTCGTTCTGCTGGCGACAGGCTTTCGCGCCGCTCCAGTCGCCTCGGCCACGGCCAGCGCGGCCCTGCTGGCGGCGGGCGCCCTGCTGGTCTGGCCATTGGCCAGCGATATCGGGGATGCGCCGGAGAACCTGTTCTACCAGAGCGGCGACGTCTTCGCCGTCCGGCCCCACGCCCTGAGCACCTATCTGATCCTGGCCGCCCTCCTGCCGGCAGTCATCGCCGGAGCCTCCCTGCTGCGGCTCGCGGTGTCGCGTGGCCTGCGCCTGCCCGTTGCCGCCTGGTATGCGGCTGCTGCCAGCGTCGGGCCGCTGCTCGCGCTTGTCGCCGCCTATTGGCGGGTGACGAATTTCGAGCACAGCCTGTCTTTTGCTCTCGTGGCCGGCGTGCTCGGCCTCGCCTTCGTGCTGGCCTCTCAATGGCTGATGCGCCGAAGCGGGAACGGCGCGGTACGGCTCGGCCTCGGCGCGACCGCGTCGGCGGCCTTGGGCGCCCTCGCTCTCGGCCTCACCTTCGCCCTGGACAAGGGCATGCTCACCGTCGCCTTCGCCCTTGGCGCGCTCGGCACCGCCTGGATTTCGGCAAGAACCGCCATTCCGGCCCTGCGCTATGCGGTGGGCGCCATCGGAGTGATTATCTTAGGCAGACTGATCTGGGACCCGACCATCGTAGGCGGGAATCCAGGCCCGGTCCTCTTCAACTGGCTGCTCTGGGGCTACGGCGTTCCGGCCCTATCCTTCCTGGCCGCAAGCCGCCTGCTTGAGCGGGCGGGGCGCGACTGGACCGTCCGGCTGGCGGAGAGCCTCGGCATCGCCTTCGCGGCCTTCCTAATCTTCTTCGAGATCCGCCACGCGCTTCGCGCCGGGGATCCGCTGGCCGCGACGACCGATCTTCTGGAGATCGGGCTGGTTGCGACAGAAAGCCTCGTCTTCGCCATCGTCCTCACCCGTCTGGACATCCGGCGGTCCGACCCGGTCTATCGCTGGGGCTCGCTGATCTTCAGGACCCTGTCCCTCGCCCTCTGCGCGGGCGGGCTGCTTCTGGTCGCCAATCCGGTCCTGACCGAGGAGGAGATCCGGGGCGGGACGCTCTTCAACGACCTGATCCCCGCCTATCTCGTGCCCGCCGTGCTGGCCGCCGGGCTGGCCCTCATCGAGAGACGCGCGCGGCCGCCCTCCTACAGCCTGTCCTCGGCGGCTTTGAGTCTGCTCCTGTTCTCGGCCTATATGGGCCTGGCAATCCGGCGGGTCGCGGCGGGACCCCAACTTGCGCTCTGGAAGGGGTTCTCCCAGGGCGAGCAGTGGAGCTATTCGCTGGCGCTGCTCCTCGTCGGCATCCTCCTGCTCGGCCTCGGATTCGCCTTCAACAGCCGCCCCGCCCGCCTGGTCTCGGCGATCTATCTGGTCTTGGCGGTGCTGAAAGTCTTCATCGTCGACCTCGCCAACCTGGAGGGCGTGATGCGTGCCCTGTCATTTATCTGGCTCGGGCTTGTTCTCATCGGCATCGGTCTCGTCTATCAGAGACTCCTCGCGCGCCGACCAAGCGATGCCGCAATTCCATCGTGAGATGGCGCAAGGAAAAATACGGATACCCGCATGACCGACACCGCTTCCATCAAGACCCTCCCCTTCGAGAAGGCCCTGGCCGAGCTGGAGGACATCGTCCGCCGCCTCGAGCGCGGCGATGTGCCCCTGGAGGATTCGATCGCGATCTACGAGCGCGGCGAGGCCCTGAAGAAGCATTGCGAGCAGCTCCTCAAGAAGGCCGAGGCCCGCATCGAAAAGATCACCATCGGGCCGGACGGCGCCGCTTCCGGAACGGCGCCTCTGGACGTGGCCGAATAGGCCCCGCATTCAAGGGCTGCACTTAGCAGCAGGTAGCCCTGGATGTTCCGATCATGAGGGTTCCAGCATCAACTGCCTTGCACCCTTCTTTGGCCTATGCGAACGTAATTACGTTATTGCGAGGGCTAAATGATAGCAACAGATGCAACAAGTGCGGTGAAAACGTTCGAGATCGCAGCGCAATCAAGAAATGACGACCTCTTCGTAGCTTTCGTTGGTCCTAATCACGAGACTTACAGCCGAGTCCTAGCAAAAATGCGGGCGAAGGACCCCAGCCTACGCAAAGTACCTCTGACATGGTGCTGGCCCGCATTTCTCATCACTGTTCCCTGGCTTCTTTACCGAAAACTCTATGGCTGGGCCGCTGGTCTGATCGGCGCTGTCGCTATCTTTTCGCTTGTTCTGCCGACAAACTCGACCGGCGGCACATTGGCCGTTCATGCGCTGCTCGGCATGATAGGCAAAGGGTTGTACGTCCAGCGCGCTCTTCAGCGGATTGAAAAGCTGCGCAGCCGCGCCTCCAGCGAAGAAGAGCTTGAAGCGCTCGTTAAGAAGGCTGGAGGTGTTTCGATCCCTGGCGCTGTCATCGGCACCATCCTGTTCATCGGCTTCAACGTGCTGGCTTTTGTAGACAGCTTCGCCAAGCACGGGTAACGATCGTGCCGGACTCTCTCCAGCGAGGGGGCGCCCTTCTTAGCGCTATCGTTCCCATCCTCTGGCTGGGGCTGTTGCTCACCTATGCTGCCCGATGTCGCATGACGGTCGAGGCCGTTGGAACAGCCTTTTCCGCTGGCATCCTCTCGGCTCTGACGATAGCAGTATCAATTCTCACGATCTCGACTCTAACGGCACAGGGCGATGCGATCGGCCTCAAAGGGGTTGTCGCAATCAGCTTTCTGGCTGCTGCTCTGCCCGAAGAGGCAGCGAAGCTCGCCGTTCTCGTCACGATCGTCTATCGGCATGAGGACATCCGAAGTCCTTTGGACTACATCCTGGCTGCTGGCTGGGTCGGATTGGGTTTTGCCGGTCTTGAGAATATCTTCTACGTTTTCGATGAGTTGACAGACAAGGATGGCCGATGGCTGAGCGTTGCCTTCGCTCGGGCCGCTACTGCCATCCCAAGTCACACCATCTCAGGTGTGTTGATGGGTTGCCTGCTCGCGCGAAGTGTCGATGAGAGAGCCCGCAAGACGTGGTGGGTTGCTGCCGCACTCGTCGTGCCATTCCTTCTTCACGGTCTTTATGACATCTGTGCTCTCCCCCTTCGAAAGGAGTTCGCTGGGTTCCTCACCTCTGTAGATCGGTGGCACTTTGCCTTCGGCCTTGGTGTCGTCATGACTATTGAGGCTTGGCTCACGGTCTTCCTGCTCCGCCGGGATCAGGTTATGTGGGGCAGGACAGCTCCGCTTTTAGGCGACCGATCCCGCTGGATCGAGTATTCCTTCACGGGACTCATCATCCTAACCGTTCTTATCTCTCTCGGTCTGATTGGATTCGGAATCTTCGCTGTACAGGAAAGGAACTTCGCATCCAGCTTCGCAGGTGCCGGTATAGCTTGGCTGGCGATTGTTTATGCAACACGCCTTCTTCGCCAGCCGGTCAAAGTTCATCTTTCCGATTTGACCCCCTCGTCCCAAGTCCCTATTTCAAAAGATCTGGCCTCCGGCTGAAGCTTGGCGAGTAAAACGTTGTCCACACCCCTTTTCGACTCCATCAGGACCCCGGACGATCTGCGGCAACTGTCCGAAAACCAGCTCCGGCAGGTGGCGGACGAGCTGCGGACGGAGACGATCAGCGCCGTGTCCGTCACCGGCGGACACCTGGGCGCGGGCTTAGGGGTCGTCGAGCTGACGGTGGCGCTGCATTACGTGTTCGACACGCCCCGCGACCGGCTGATCTGGGACGTGGGCCATCAGGCCTACCCGCACAAGATCCTCACGGGGCGCCGCGACCGGATCCGGACCCTGCGTCAGGCCGATGGGCTGTCGGGCTTCACCAAGCGGTCCGAGAGCGAATACGACCCCTTCGGGGCCGCCCATTCCTCCACGTCGATCTCGGCCGGCCTCGGCATGGCCGTGGCGCGGGACCTCGAGGGCAAGAAGAACAACGTGATCGCCGTAATCGGCGACGGGGCCATGTCGGCCGGCATGGCCTATGAGGCCATGAACAACGCGGGCGCCATGCATTCGCGCCTCATCGTCATCCTCAACGACAACGACATGTCCATCGCACCGCCGACCGGCGCCATGTCGTCCTATCTCGCGCGCCTCGTGTCCGGCGGGACCTATCGCGGCATCCGCGAGACAGCCAAGCAGCTGGCCAGGAAGCTGCCGAAATTCATCTACGACAAAGCCGCCAAGGCCGAGGAATTCGCCCGCGGCTTCTGGACCGGTGGCACCATGTTCGAGGAGCTCGGCTTCTACTATGTAGGCCCCATCGACGGGCACAACCTCGATCACCTGCTGCCGATCCTGAAGAACGTCCGCGACAGCGAGACCGGGCCGATCCTCGTCCATGTGGTGACCAAGAAGGGCAAGGGCTACGCACCCGCCGAGGCTGCGGCCGACAAGTATCACGGGGTCGTCACCTTCGACGTGGTGACCGGCGCGCAGACCAAGGCCAAGGCCAACGCGCCCTCCTACACCAAGGTGTTCGGCGAGAGCCTGATCAAGGAAGCGCAAGCCGACGACAAGATCGTGGCCGTCACGGCCGCCATGCCGTCGGGAACCGGCATCGACCTCTTCGGCAAGGAATTCCCCACCCGGACCTTCGATGTCGGCATCGCCGAGCAGCACGCGGTGACGTTTGCGGCCGGCATGGCCACGGAGGGCTACAAGCCGTTCTGCGCCATCTATTCTACCTTCATGCAGCGTGCCTACGACCAGGTGGTGCACGACGTGGCGATCCAGAACCTGCCCGTGCGCTTTGCCCTCGACCGGGCGGGCCTCGTGGGCGCCGACGGGGCGACCCATGCCGGTTCCTTCGATGTCGCCTATCTCGGCTGCCTGCCCAACATGGTGGTGATGGCGGCGGCCGACGAGGCCGAGCTGGTCCATATGGTAGCGACTGCTGCGGCCCATGATTCAGGCCCTATCGCGTTCCGCTATCCGCGCGGCGAAGGCGTGGGCGTCGACATGCCCGAGAAGGGCATTCCGCTCGCCATCGGCAAGGGCCGGATCGTCAAGGAGGGCAGCCGCATCGCGATCCTGTCGCTCGGCACCCGCCTCGCCGAGGCCCTGAAGGCGGCTGAGGAGCTGGAGGCGCGCGGCCTGTCCACCACGGTGGCGGATGCCCGTTTCGCCAAGCCCCTGGACGAGGAGCTGATCCTAGCGCTCGCCCGCGACCACGAGGTTCTCGTGACCGTCGAGGAAGGCTCCATCGGCGGCTTCGGCTCCTACGTGCTGCAGCTTCTCGCCGACAAGGGCGCCCTTGACCGGGGCAGCCTGAAGGTGCGCTCCATGGTCCTGCCCGACATCTACCAGGACCAGGACAAGCCCGAGCGCATGTACGCCAAGGCCGGGCTCGACGCGGCCGGGATCGTCACCAAGGTGTTCGAGGCCCTGGGGCAGGAAGAGGCGCGGAAGGTTCGGGCTTAAGCTCCAACGCCGTCATGGCCGGGCTTGTCCCGGCCATCCCGATGCTGTGAAGCGCCGCGCCTTTCCGATCGAGATCACCGGCACGAGGCCGGTGATGACGTCGAGAAGACGGAAATCGACCTCCCTTTACATGCTTAAACCGTCAGCGTCCCCGCCTTGGCGGCCGCGTAACGCTGGCCGATCTTGTTCCAGTCGAGCACGTTCCACCATGCCTTGAGGTAGTCCGGCCGGCGGTTCTGGTATTTCAGGTAATAGGCGTGCTCCCACACGTCGTTGCCCATGAGGACCCGCTGCCCGTCCATCAGAGGCGTGTCCTGGTTGGGCCGTGTCGTCAGGGCGAGCTTGCCGTCGCGGGATACGGTCACGAAGACCCAGCCGGAGCCGAACTGCCGCGTCCCGGCGGCATTGAAATCCTCCTGGAACTTCTGAAATCCGCCGAGGTCCCGGTCGACGGCGACCTTCAGCTCGCCCGTGGGCTCGCCGCCAGGGCCGCCCATGATCTGCCAGAACATGGTGTGGTTGGCGTGCCCGCCGCCGTTGTTGCGCACGGCCGTGCGGATCGACTCGGGGACCTTGCTCAGGTTCGCCAGCATCTCCTGGAGCGGCATCCTGGCCGCCTCGGCGTTCTGGGCGAGCGCCGCGTTGAGGTTGTTGACATAGGCCGCATGGTGCTTGTCATGGTGGATTTCCATGGTCAGGGCATCGATATGCGGCTCGTTCTTGGAGGGCGCATAGGGCAACGGATCGAGCTTGAACGGCCCCGTCGGGGCTTGCGCCCAGGCGCGGGGAATGGCAGCGCTGGCGGCCAGCAGGGTTGCACCGGTCAGGAGATGTCGACGGCTCAGCATGGGACCTCCGTTGGCCTGTAGGGATTGTGCACGAGAGATGTTGTAGGGCGGAACTTGGTTCCGGCATCTGAAGGGATCGTAATCCAGATGAGTTCGAGGCTTCCATGACCCGCAAGCGCGCCGATGTGGTTCTCGTCGAGCGCGGCTTCTTCGCAAGCCGCGCCCGGGCGCAGGAGGCCATTGCGGCCGGCCTCGTGACCGTGAACGGGGCCGTCATCCGCAAGGCGTCCGACGGGGTGCCGGAGGAGGCCGTCATCACGGCCTCGCAGCCGCATCCTTACGTGTCCCGCGGCGGCGTGAAGCTCGCGGCGGCGCTCGATGCGTTCCACATCGACCCGAGGGACAGGATCTGCCTCGACATCGGGGCCTCCACGGGCGGCTTCACGGAAGTGCTGCTGAAACGCGGCGCGGCCCATGTCTATGCGGTGGACGTGGGGCACGCCCAGTTGCATCCCACCATCGTGGGCAATGCGCGGGTGACCAATCTCGAAGGCACGGACGCTCGTTCGCTGAACGCCAACCTCATCCCGCAAGCGGCCGATCTCCTCGTGTCCGACGTGAGCTTCATCTCCCTGAAGCTCGTCCTGCCCCCGGCCATCGTGTTCCTGAAGCCCCGGGCGGAGCTCGCCGTTCTCGTGAAGCCGCAATTCGAGGCCGGGCGCGATCACGTGAAGAAGGGCATCGTGCGCGACGAGGCGGTGCACCGCGCCGTCTGCGAGGACCTGTCATCCTTCGTGACATCCCTCGGCTTTGAGGTTATCGGGCTCATCCCGTCGCCCATCGAGGGTGGAGACGGCAATCGTGAATTTTTGTTGGGAGCCCGCCGTGGCTGAACAGGTCATCATCAGGCGCCTCGGCGCGAAAGCCGACGGCATCGCCGACACGCCGGCTGGTCCCGTCTTCGTGCCGAAGGTGCTGCCGGGCGAAACCGTCACCATCGAGCGCGACGGATCGCATGCGCGCCTCGTCAGCGTCGACGTGGCATCGCCCGAGCGCGAGACGCCGTTCTGCCCCTATTTCGACGAATGCGGCGGCTGCGCCACGCAGCACATGAAGCACGGCTTCTATCAGGCCTGGAAGCAGGAAACGCTCGTCCACACCCTGCGCCAAGCGCGGGTCGAGGCGCCCGTCGAGCCGCTTATCGACGCCCATGGCGAAGGGCGCCGCCGCGTGACGCTGCATGTGCGCTTTCCCGACCGCGCCATGCATGTGGGCTTCATGGCTCCGCGCAGTCACCAGATCGTCGAGATCGCCTTCTGCCCCATCACGGAACCCGCGCTGCGGGAGAAGGCGCCCGCCGTCGCGCGTGTGATCGGCGAACACCTGAAAGGCCCGCGCAAGCCGCTCGACGTCCAGATCACCACGACGCAGACCGGCTTCGACGTGGACGTGCGCGGCTATGGCCCCCTGAAGGATCAGGACCGCCTTCGCCTCATCGATCTCGCAGCGAGCCTCGACCTCTCGCGTCTGTCGGTCCACGGCGACGTGATCGTCGAGCGGCGCCCGCCCGCGATCATGATGGGCCGCGCCGCTGTCGTTCCGCCCGCGGGCTCGTTCCTGCAGGCAACGCAGCTCGGCGAGGAGACGCTCGCCAACCTCGTCATGGACGCCTGTGCACGCGCCAAGCGCGTGGCCGATCTCTTTGCCGGAGCAGGCCCCTTCGCGCTGCGGCTCGCGGAGAAGGTGGACGTGCATGCAGTGGAATTCGACAAGGGCGCGATGACGGCGCTCGAGAAGGCCGCGCGCGCGACGCCCGGCCTGCGCCGCGTCACGACCGAAGCGCGCGACCTCTTCCGCCGTCCTCTGCTGACGCCGGAGCTCAACACATACGATGCCGTCGTGCTTGACCCGCCGCGCGCGGGCGCGGAGGCGCAGGCGAAGCAGCTTGCCGTGTCGAAAGTCCCGCTCGTCGTCAGCGTCTCCTGCGACGCCGCCACCTTTGCGCGCGATGCCGCGATCCTGATGAGCAGCGGCTACCGCCTGGAACGTGTGATCCCCGTCGACCAGTTCAAGCACTCGCCGCATCTCGAGGTCGTGGGAATTCTGCGGCGGGACGTGGTGAAGAAGCGGCGGTAATCCGATCCGTCACCTCCACCCTCTCACTCTCCTACCCACTCACGTCATCACCGGCCTCGTGCCGGTGATCCCGATAATTTGAGGCAACTGCGCTTCACAGAAGCGGGATGGCCGGCACGAGGCCGGCCATGACGGCGTGGGTGTCATTCCCGGGAGGACGCGTCCGCGAAGGGGAAAGGAATCCATAGCGCTGAGCGTGAAAGTGGATCCCCTTCCCGGCCTATGGCCGCCGGGGATGACAACGGAGCACTTCTCCTAGAACAAGCTTCCCTGCTCATCCTCGTCGCTGGAAAGCGACTTCTTCGCCTTCGGCTTCCTCTCTTTCACCGGCGCAGGCTCCGGCCGCGCGAGCGGTTCCATCAGGCTGGGATCGTCGTTCTCGACCTTGTTTACGCGGCTGGAGACCGGCACCAGGTCGAGCCACTCGTCGGGACAGGGACGCACGAGGCGCATCACGTCGGCGCGCTCGTCACGGACGTCGAGCCATGTGGCGATGCCGTCTTCGGAGAGGATCACCGGCATGCGGTCGTGCACGGCGGAGAGCGTGCCGTTGGCATCGGTGGTGACGATGGCGGCAGTGTCGATCTCCGCGCCGTCCGGGCTCATATAGGTTTCCCACAGGCCCGCCATCGGCATGGGCTTGCGGCTGCGCGGGCGGATCAGGAAAGGCGTTTTCTCCCGCCCTTCCCGCCGCCATTCATAGAACCCGTCGGCGAGGAAGATGCAGCGCCGGCGCTTCAGAGCCGCCTTGAAAGTCGGCTTGGTCTCCAATGTTTCGCCGCGCGCGTTGATGACGAGAGGAAAATCCTTCGGGTCCTTCACCCAGGAGGGCAGGAAGCCCCAGCGCACCAGCATGAAATGCCGCTCGCCCCGATCCTCCAGCACGATCGGCACCGGCTGCGTGGGAGCCACGTTGTAGCGCGGAGGGAAATTCGGCTGTTCGGAATAGCCGAAGAAGTCCCGATAGGTCTCCGGAGGAAGCGTGATCGCATAGCGTCCGCACATGGTCTTGTCCTCTCGTTCCTGCCCGTCATGGCCGGCCTTGTGCGGCCATCTCGATTGTTTGAGGCGCCGCGCTCTTCCTCATCGGGAGCACCGGCACAAGGCCGGTGATGACGACCGTGGAGCGCCTCTCATCCCTCATCCTGAGGAGCCGCGCAGCGGCGTCTCGAAGGATCCCTCAGTGAGCACTGGAACCGCCCTCGCCCTTCGAGACGGTCGCTTCCGTAACCTCCTCACGATGAGGGCTTAAGTGGAACTTGCTCCCAATGCTAAAGCCATCGCTTCCAGCGGAAGTAGAGATAAGGCAGCACGGCGGCGAGCACCATCAGCATGATGGCCCAGGGATAGCCGAACTCCCAATCGAGTTCCGGCATGAGCTTGAAGTTCATGCCGTAGAGCGACGACACCAGGGTCGGCGGCAGGAAGATCACCGACATGACCGAGAAGATCTTGATGATGTCGTTCTGCTCGATGGTGACGAGGCCGAGCGTGGCGTCGAGCAGGAACTGGATCTTGTTGGACAGGAACGTCGCGTGTTCCTCGATGGATTGCACGTCGCGCAAAGCGGTGCGCCATTCCGTCTTGTAGCCCGCCGTCTTCTGCGGACGCGGCATGCTGGCGGACAGGAACAGCAGCATGCGCTCCACCGATACCATGCTCTCCCGCACGTTGGAGATGACGTCGCCCTTGCGGCCGATGGATTTCAGCGCCACCCGATAGGAAGCGGCGCGGCGTGCGCCCTGCTTCTCGTTCTCGAAGATCGATTGCGACAGGCGGTCGATGCGGGTCCCGACGGTGCCCAGGATCTCGGCCGCCCGGTCGATGATGGTCTCGAGCAATCCGTCGAGCACCGCCTCGGGCTGATGCCGGCAGCCGCCCGGCTTGACGGCGCGCGCCATGAACATGCTGAAGGAGCGCGGTTCGCCATAGCGCACCGTCACGAGAGCCCGCTCAGTCAGGATGAACGACACGTCGATCAGCTTCGGATTGTCCGTGTCGGAACTGCACAGCACGCGCGCCGTCATGTAGCGTGCGTTGTTCTCGTGATAGAGGATCTCGGAGGGCTCGATATCGGCCATCTCTTCCTTGGTCGGGATCTCGATGCTGAGATGGGCCTCGACGAGCCTGTCCTCGTCCTTGGTCGGATCGACCAGATCGATCCACAGCGCATCCTGCGGGATCGGATCGCCCGGCGGGAGCACCTGTCGGTCGAGGGACTCGCCCATCGGACCTTTTACCTGCGCCGGCCTGTGGATCACAATCATACGCGTACCTGTTCCTTGAAAGCCATATCGTTTCCGATCGACGCAGGCTTTGTACTCCCACCGGATCGCCATGTCATTCCCGGCCCTTCGCCACGGGGAGTGACACCCGCCACGTCATGGCCGGCCTTGTGCCGGCCATCCCGATCGGAAGAGCGCCGCACCTCTCCGGTCGGGATCACCGGGACAAGCCCGGTGATGACATGGGAGGGTATTCACCGGCCGGAGTAAAGCGGATCAACCTAACCCAAAGATGACAGCGACGGCGTGTCGTCCGGCACGAAGAAATCAGGCGCGAGGGGCTGGCTCGGATCAACCCGGTATTTCTCGAAATCGGTCACGCCCTCACTGTTCAGGAACACATCGTCGATGAGGAAATGGCCCGAGAAGTTTTTCGAGGGTTTTTGGAAGATCGCATGGGCCGCATCGGCCAGGATCTCCGGGGTGCGGCTCGCCTGCACGAGGGCATCGCCGCCGAGCAGGTTCCTGATGGCGCTCGTGGCGATGGTCGTGCGCGGCCAGAGTGCGTTGACGGCAATCCCCTTGCCTCGCAGTTCGCCCGCCAGTCCGAGCACGCACAGGCTCATGCCGTATTTGGCGAGCGAATAGGCCAGATGCGGCGCGAACCATTTCTCGCTCATGTCGAGAGGCGGCGAGAGCATGAGGATGTGGGGGTTCTCGGCCTTTTCCAGATGCGGGATGGCGTATTTCGAGACCATGTAGGTGCCGCGCGTGTTGATCTGGTGCATCAGATCGAAGCGTTTCATGTCGGTCTGGGGCGTCGGCGTCAGGCTGATGGCACTCGCATTGTTGACCACGATGTCGAGGCCGCCGAAGGTCTCGACCGTTTTCGCGATAGCCCCCTTCACGGCCTCCTCGTCGCGCACGTCGACCAAGAGCGGCAGGGCCTTGCCGCCCGCCGCCTCGATCTCGTCCGCGGCCGTGTAGATGGTGCCGGGCAGTTTCGGGTGCGGCTCGGCCGTCTTGGCCGCGACGACCACATTCGCGCCGTCCCGGGCCGCACGAAGGCCGATGGCAAGGCCGATGCCGCGCGAGGCGCCGGTGATGAACAGGGTTTTTCCGTTGAGGTTCATGGGATCAGCCCGCCAGCGCGAGGTTTGCGTCCTGCAGGAAGCCTGAGCCGCCCATCACCGTCTCCTCCAGGCCCCTGGCGCCGACCGCGATGTTCTCGGCGAAGAAGCGGCAGAGCGCGATGCGACCCGCATGGGCGGGATCCGTGTCGCCCGCGGCCGCCTGCGCCCGCGCGGCGAGCGCCATCTCGGCCAGCGCCGTGCCGCCCTGCGCCAGGGCGAAGAGGCGTAAGTATGGCGTCGCGCCGGCCAGGGCCTCGCCCTGCGCGTTGGACGAGACCGCCTGCAGCAGGTAGCCCGTCGCCCGGTCCAGGCTCTCGACCGCATCGCGCAGGCGCGGCGCGGTCGCGCCGAAGGCGGGTGTCCCCTCCTTCAGGAGGCGCGTGACCGTGGCCCGCATGGATGCGATCTGCCCCCGCACGGTCTCGCCGCCGGAGAGCGGCAGCTTGCGGGTCACCAGATCGATGGCCTGGATGCCGTTGGTGCCCTCGTAGATCGGCGCGATGCGCGCATCGCGAAAATGCTGCGCGGCCCCCGTCTCCTCGATGAAGCCCATGCCGCCATGCACCTGCAATCCGAAGGAAGACACCTCCACGCCGATATCGGTCGAGAAGGCCTTCGCCACCGGCGTGAGCAGGGAGGCGCGTTCGTTCGCTTTTTTCCTGCGCGCGGGATCTTCTTCGAGATGCGCGCGGTCGATGGCCTCGGCCGTCATGTAGCAGATGGCGCGGGCAGCGGCCGTGAGCGCCTTCATGGTGAGCAGGCTGCGCTGCACGTCCGGATGCACGGCAATCGGGCTCATGCCCTCGGCGGCCCCGATGGCGCGGCCTTGCTTGCGTTCATGGGCATAGGCCAGTGCCTGCTGATAGGCGCGCTCGGCGATGGCGACCCCCTGCAGGCCCACGGCGAGGCGCGCGTTGTTCATCATCGTGAACATGCAGGCGAGGCCCTTGTTCTCCTCTCCCACGAGCCAGCCGACTGCGCCGCCCTCGTCGCCGAAGATCATCGTGCAGGTGGGCGAGGCGTGGATTCCGAGCTTGTGCTCGATGGAGTGGCAGCGCACGTCGTTGCGCGTGCCGTCGGGTAGGAACTTCGGCACCAGGAAGAGCGAGATGCCACGCGTGCCGGCCGGTGCATCGGGCAGACGCGCGAGCACGAGGTGGACAATGTTGTCGGTGAGATCGTGCTCGCCATAGGTGATGAAGATCTTCTGGCCGGTGATGCGATAGGTGCCGTCGCCCGCAGGCTCGGCGCGAGAGCGGATCGCCGCAAGATCTGAGCCGGCCTGCGGCTCCGTGAGGTTCATGGTCGCGGTCCATTCGCCGGAGACGAGCTTTTCGAGATAACGGCTCTTCAGGTCGTCCGAGGCATGCCGGACCATCGCCTCGATCGCCCCCATGGTCAGCACGGGGCCGATGCCGAAGGCCATGGAAGCGGCGTTCCACATCTCGACGCAGGCCGAATTGAGGAGCGTTGGCAGGCCCTGCCCGCCATATTCCACCGGACCTGGCAGCGCATTCCAACCGGCTTCCGACCAAGCCCTGTAGGCCTGTTTCCAGCCGGGCGCCGTGGTCACCTGGCCATCCTTGAAGACGGCTCCATGCCAGTCGCCTTCGCGATTGAGGGGCGCGATCACGTCGTTGGCGAAGCGGCCGGCTTCGTCCAGGATGGTTTCGGCCAGATCGGCGGAAAGGTCGCCATAGACGCCGTCGGCCATGGCCCGGTCGAGGCCCGCCACATGCCGCATGGTGAAGACGATATCCGGAACAGGCGCGCGGTAGGTCATCAAGGTTTCCTCTCAAACACGGGGCTTTTCATGTTGACGCGTGTTCTCGCGCCGTTAAACCCGCCCGGCAAGGGCAAAAGCCCCGTCGGAAAAGGATAGTTTAGACGTGAACGATCACGGGTCAATGCGCCAAACGGAGCGTCTGGCGGCCGATGCGGCGGGTCTTGCCCGGGCGGCGGACATCCTGCGGCGCGGCGGCCTCGTGGCCTTCCCGACGGAAACGGTCTACGGCCTGGGCGCCGACGCGACCGACGCGGAGGCGGTGGCCGGGATCTATGCCGCCAAGGAACGTCCGAGCTTCAACCCGCTGATCTCCCATCTGGGCAGCTTCGAATCCGCCAAGAGCCAGGGCATCTTCGACGAAACGGCCACCCGGCTGGCGGAGGCCTTCTGGCCCGGTCCCCTGACCCTCGTGGTGCCGGTCGCTCCCACCTGCACGATCTCGGATCTCGCCCGCGCCGGCCTCGACAGCGTCGGCCTGCGGGTGCCGGCCCATCCCCTCGCCCATGCGCTTCTCGAACGGACGGGCCGCCCGGTGGCCGCGCCCTCGGCCAACCGCTCGGGCCGCGTGAGCCCGACCGATGCGGACCATGTGCTGGGGGACCTCGACGGGCGGATCGACGCAGTGCTTGACGGGGGCGCCGCCCAAGTCGGCGTCGAATCCACCATCGTCTCGTGCCTCGGCGGCACGCCGCGCCTGCTGCGTCCGGGCGGCGTACCCCGCGAGGCCATCGAGGCGCTGATCGGCAGGAAGCTGGAGACGGCTGGCGAGGTAGGCTCCGGCCCGCTCGCTCCCGGCATGCTGGCCTCGCACTATGCTCCGCGGGCACAGGTGCGCCTGAACGCGACAAGCATCCGGCCAGGAGAAGCAGCGCTGCTCTTCGGCCCGGAAGTTCCTCAGGGCGCCGAGGCGGCCCAGGCCGCCCTGAACCTCAGCAAAAACGGCGACCCCGTGGAGGCCGCCGCTCATCTGTTTTCCTATCTCAGGCAACTCGACGCTTCCAGCGCCGCGACCATTGCGGTGAGCCCCATCCCGGAGACCGGCCTGGGCGAAGCGATCAACGACCGGCTGAGGCGAGCCGCGGCGGAGCGGTAGATGCTCTGAACCGCACCATGTCGTCACCGGCCTTGTGCCGGTGACCCCGATTGATTGAGGCTCGGTGCTCTAAAGAAGCGGGATGGCCGGCACAAGGCCGGCCATGACGTATGAGGTCGTTACTTCGCAGCGAGCTTCGCGGCGATCTGGGCGACGTGCCGGCCCTGGAAGCGGGCGCCGTCGAGATCGATCTCGGTCGGCTGGCGCGAGCCGTCGCCGGCGGCGATGGTTGAGGCACCGTAGGGCGAACCGCCACGGATCTGATCGACGCCCATCTGGCCCTGGAAGGAATAGGGCAGGCCGACGACCACCATGCCGTGGTGCAGGAGCACCGGAAGCGTGGTGAGGATCGTGGCTTCCTGGCCGCCGTGCTGGGTGGCCGTCGAGGTGAAGACCGAGCCGACCTTGCCGATGAGCTTGCCTTGCGCCCACAGGGCGCCGGTCTGGTCGAGGAAGTTCTTCATCTGCGCCGTCATGGTGCCGTAGCGGGTGGGCGTGCCGATGATGATGGCGTCGTATTCGGGCAGCTCCTCGACGGTGGCGATGGGAGCCTTCTGGTCGGTCTTGTAGTGAGCGGCCTGCGCCACTTCAGTGGGGACGAGCTCCGGCACGCGTTTCACCACGACCTCGGCGCCGGCCTCGCGGGCGCCCTCGGCAGCGGCATAAGCCATCTGCTCGATATGCCCCCAGGACGAATAATACAGTACCAAAACCTTGGTCATGTGAACTCCGATGGATTGAGATTGGAACGGCGCACCCGGCTTCCGGCTCGCATAGGCTTCAGCTGGAAAAGGGTTGCCGGCTGCTGTTGACGCAAGGGAGGATAAGCTTTCCCTGCTGCAAAACCAGTGTTACATTTGCAGGAACTCTCTTGCGGGAATGCAAACCGATGACCAAGCAGCAGCATCTCGACTGGGACGATTTCAAGCTCGTGAAGATCATCGCCGAGGCCAGCGGCCTCGCCGGTGCCGCCGAACGGCTAGGCGTCAACCACTCGACGGTCTTCCGCAGGCTCGGTCAGATGGAGGAGAATCTCGGCGTCAAGCTCTTCGAGCGTCACCGCACCGGATACGTGCTCACTCCGGCCGGGGAAGAGATGTCGGCGCTGGCCGAGCAGATGGACGAGAACGTCACCGCCTTCACCCGCAAGCTCGCGGGTCAGGCCGTGGCGCCGACGGGCGAGTTGCGGGTCACGACCAACGACACGCTCCTCGTCCATCTTCTGACCCCGATCTTCGCCCGCTTCATCACCGCATGTCCCGAGATGCGGCTCGACGTGGTGCTCGCCAACCAGGCGCTCAATCTATCCAAGCGCGATGCGGACGTGGCGATCCGCGCCACCGACGATCCGCCGGAGACGCTCGTTGGACGCCGCGTCGCGACGATTGCCTGGGCGATCTACGGGCGGGCTGAGGATTTCCCCGATGTCAGGGGCCCAGACGACGTGAACCTCGCCGATCTGTTCGACCGTCACTGGGTCGCGCTCGGCGACAACCTGGCACCCATGAAGGCGGCCCGTTTCGTGCGTGAGCACGTGGCGCCGGACAACATCGTCTACAAGGTCAATACGGTGCTCGGTCTGGCGGAATCGGTCCAGGCCGGAACCGGCATCGGTCCCCTGCCCTGTTTCATCGCGGATTCGAATCCCGATCTCGTCCGTCTGTCGGAGATAAAGCCGGAATTCTCGGCGGGCCTGTGGCTCCTGACCCATCCCGATCTGCGCCAATCGGCCCGCGTGCGCGCCTTCATGGATTTCATGGCGGCCGAGATCACCAGACAGAAGAGATGGATTGAGGGAGTCGGGAAGAAAGTATCAGACCCGGTTCCGGCGGTTTAGTTCGCAGCTGTCGCTTCGCAACCTGTCCACGTCATGGCCGGCCTTGTGCCGGCCATCCCGATGCGAAGAACGCCGCACTTCATCGAAGCGAGATCACCGGCACAAGGCCGGTGATGACATCGAGAGGCAAGACACAGCGTCGCTACAGGTTAGCCAATCTCCACCACCACGCGTCCCTTGATCTTTCCCTCGACGATCGCCCTCCCTGCCTCCAACACCTGATCGAGCGGGATCGTCGATGTCATGGCCGCGAGCTTGTCATGGTCGAGTTCACGGGCGATCCGATTCCAGGCCTCGGTCCGCAGGGCCTTCGGCGCCATGACCGAATCGACCCCGAGCAGCGCCACGTTGCGTAGGATGAAGGGCGCAACGGTTACCGGCAGGTCCATCCCGCCCGCGAGGCCGCAGGCGGCAATCGCGCCGCCGTATTTCGTCATTGACAGGACGTTGGCGAGGGTCGTCGAACCGACCGTATCGACGCCTGCGGCCCAGCGCTCCTTGGCGAGCGGCCGCCCTGAAGCGGAGAGTTCGCTGCGGTCGAGAATCTCGGCGGCTCCGAGACCTCTCAGATAGTCGGCCTCCTCCGGCCGTCCGGTGGAGGCGACCACGTGCCAACCGGCCTTGGCGAGCAACGCCACCGCCACCGAGCCGACACCGCCGACCGCGCCCGTCACGATGGCAGGCCCGCGATCGGGGCTCAGGCCATGGCGCTCCAGGGCCATGAGGCAGAGCATCGCCGTGTAGCCCGCCGTGCCGACCGCCATGGCCTGAAGGGGCGAAAGGCCTTGCGGGAGCGGAATCAGCCACTCGCCCCTGACGCGCACCTTCTCCGCGTAGGCGCCGAGATGGGTCTCGCCCAGGCCCCAGCCGTTGAGCACCACCGCATCGCCGGGCTTGAAATCGGGATTCGTGGAGGCTTCCACCGTGCCGGCGAGATCGACGCCGGGAATCATGGGAAAGCGACGCACCACCGGCGCCTTGCCGGTGATCGCGAGGCCGTCCTTGTAGTTCAGCGTCGAGTGCGACACGCGTACGGTCACGTCGCCGTCCATGAGATCCGCCTCGTTGAAGGACCGGATCTCGACGCTTTGACCGGCTTCGTTCTTGTCGATGACGATGGCTTTGAACGTGCTCATGGCGCTTCCTCCCCGGTCCATTTGTGGCGCGGCCGGTGACCGGGGCAAGCGGAAAGACCTTAGCCCTTCGGAGCAGTCCGAAGCTTACTCCGCCGGTTGCAGGGCCGGCCCGCGCTGCACGGGCTGTTCCTTGATCGGCAGGTTGATCAGGGCGGAGGCGAGACCCAGCAGAACCGAGAGCCACCAGACCGCGCTGTAATTACCGTTGATCTCATAGAGCAGGCCGCCGAGCCACACCCCGAGGAAGCCGCCGACCTGATGCGAGAAGAACGCGAAGCCGTAGAGCATGGCCATGTAGCGCGTGCCGAACATCAGCATCACGAGCGAGGATGTGGGCGGCACGGTGGAGAGCCACAAAACGCCGATGGAGACGCCGAACAGGATTGAGCTGAGAGGCGAAGCCGGGACCAGGATGAAGGCGGCGATCGCCACCGAGCGGCCGAGATAGATCCAGGCGAGCAGCCAGCGCTTCGACATGCGCGTGGAAAGCCAGCCCGAAGCGAGCGAGCCGACCGCATTGGCAAGGCCGATAGTGGCAAGCGTCCATCCGCCGACGGCCGCCGAAAGGCCGGCGTCCTTGAGATAGGCCGGCAGGTGCACGGTGATGAAGGCGAGCTGGAAGCCGCAGGTGAAGAAGCCGAGCACCAGCAGCACATAGGAGCGGTGCCGGAAGGCTTCCGTCAGGGCCTGCTTGATCGACTGGTTCGGCAGCGCGGCCGCTCCGGCCTGGGCCGAATCGGCGGTCGGCCGCGTGGCGAGCGCAAGCGCCAGGGGCATGACGATGAGGACGCTTGCCGCGAAGACCAGTAGGGCCTGATGCCAGCCGAAGCTGTCGATCAGCACGTTGCCGATGGGCGGGAACAGGAACTGGCCGAAGGATCCCGCCGCCGTGCCTGCGCCGAAGGCCATGGGCCGCCACTTCTCCGGCAGGAGCTTGCCGAAGGCGCCGAGCACCAGATTGAACGAGCAGCCGGACAGACCGAAGCCGATGAGCACGCCGGCGCCGAGATGCAACATGCCGGGCGTGGTCGCATAGGCCATCACGACGAGGCCGAGGGCATAGAGAAGCGCACCTACGCAGAGGACCCGGAACGCCCCGAACCGATCCGCCACCGCTCCGGCGAAGGGCTGGCCCAGGCCCCAGAGCAGGTTCTGGATCGCGATGGCGAACCCGAACGTATCGCGCCCCCAGCCGTATTCCGTGATCATGGGGAGCTGGAACAGGCCGGAGGATGCCCGCGGCCCGAAGGTGATGAGGGCGATCAGGCAGCCGCAGACAACGATGAGTTCCGGCGAAAAACGAGAACGAGCGGGAGAAGCGGACATGCTCACGGCCCTCAGGGGAGGCAACAAGGGTGCGCAGACTATCCCAACTCATGCATCAGCAACATTGAAAGTTTGTAGGCTTTGGTATGATGAAACGTGATGGATGAAGAAGGCTCGGAAAGTCTCCGGCCTTCGCACGCATTCAAACCACAAAAAAATCCTGGTGGCCGAGCTTCAGGTTCTTGTCGAGGGTGGCGAACTTCACCGGCGCGGCGGCGCCGGTGCCATCGGAATCGTAGGAGAGCGCTCCGGTTTTCCTGTCATAGACGATCCGATCCTCCCGATCCTGCGCTTTCGCGGCTCGAACGAACATGTCGGCCTTGAGAACCTTCGGGGCGGACGCGTTGCCGGCGCCCAGCTTTGTGAAGATCCTGTTCTCGAGCAGGATCGAATCATGGACGGGATTGAAATCGTAGATCCGGTCGATGTTCGCACCCTTGCCGATCTTGCTGTCGAACAAGAAGCTGTCCCGGTCCGCTCCGCCGTAGAGCCTGTCGTCGCCAGCTCCTCCCTGAAGGGTGTCGTCGCCTGCGCCGCCAAGGAGCGTGTCGTTGCCGCCATTACCCTTCAGCAGGTTCGCGGTGGAATTGCCCTGCAGCCTGTCGGCGTAGCGCCCGCCGAACGCATTCTCGACCGTCACACCATTTGCAATCGTATAGCCGCCCGCGACACCGTTTTCGCGGGAGACGAAGCCTCCTGCATGGGGATCGCCCTGCAGCAGCGTCGCGGGGCGAAGATCGATGACAACGCCCGCATAGGCACGCGCCGCGGTGATCGTGTCCTGTCCGCCTGAATCCCAGAGGCAGTACCATCCCCGCTCGTCGACATACCCATTCCAGGTCGGCAACGCATAGACGTCGTTCCCCTGGCCCGTCTCCATGTTCTTTCCATAGAGAGTCTGCAAGGCGGCAATATCGAAAGCACCAAGCCCGGCCTGGTTGCCATAGGTCGGATCGTAGCCGGCGCCGTCCCAGCCAGTGTTGTAGGACATGATCGTCCAAATGCCCTGGTTCAGACCGTTCTGCCCCGTCGAGAACGAATCCTTGACGCCCGGAAAGGTAGTCGCGTCCTCGTCTGTGCCGCCATCATGCGGATGGGCCAGTCCCATTCCATGACCCAGTTCGTGCAGCACGGTATTGAGTGCATCGCCACCGAAATAGAAGCTGTTCCATGTGGGCGCAGCAGGATCGAAATATCCCCAGACCTGCTCGTTGTCCGGCAATTCGTGCAATCCGAGCGTATCGCCGGCCAAACCCGTCTTCCACCAGACGATGTCGGCGTCCGCAGCGGAGCTGGCGAACTCGAATGTCAGGCCGCAGACGCTTTCGTAGACCTGGGCCGCATAATCGAAGGCGGACTTCTCGGTGTCGGTCCAGTTCTGAGCCGACGCGCCGCTCGTCAGAATATCGCTGGGGCCGTGAACGGCGCTCGCCGCCGCGAAATCCGCACTCTGGCCGAACCAGACCTTGATCGGACCGCGCGTGATGTCCCAGGCCGAGCCGCCCCAGATGAGGGAATCCACATAGGCATTGCCATAACCGGAACCCGGAACGGAACCTCGGATGCTCGCCACGTTATCCTCGCCTTCGATGCCGCACCCTGATGTTCTAGTATTTTATCACGTTTCTCCAAGTGCCGAAGCGCACGCGTGAGGGATCCCTCTCAGGTCTGCCCGGGCTTGAGCTTGTAGAAGATGTGACGGCCGATCACGTCCATCTTCTTCAGGCGGCGGGCCCAGTAGGGCTTCACGTAATCCGCATGGTAATGGGTCGCGCCACCCACATCGGCCAGGTACGTCTTGCCTTCGAGCACGGCGCTCGCGACGGTCTTGGCGCGGTCCCAGGACTCCGCATCGCGAATGCGAAGAGCCTTGCCCTCGCAGGCGAAGGTGAACTGGCAGGCGAGATGGCGGTGTCGGTTCTGGTAGACGACGCCGCAGATGCTGGACGGATAAAGTCCGCTCTTCACCCGGTTGAGCACCACCTGGGCCACGGCCGCCTGCCCCTCCAGGGATTCACTGCGGGCCTCGAAATAGACGGCCTCGGCGAGACAACGCTGCTCTTTGCTCACGTTGTCCGGATCGATCAGGTCGGCATAGCGGGGACGATCCGCATCGTCGCCCTTCGGCAGGATCGTCAGGGCTCCGTAGCCGCCACGGTCGAGGCGCGGCGATTGCAGGGATACGGGCGCCGCTGCAATCTCGATGGGCGTTGTCTCGACCGCAGCCGGTGTCGACGAAGACAGGGCGATGGCGCGCTTGACCATGGGGGTCGTTGGACTCGCCGCAGCTCCGGTCGAGCCGGCCGCGGCAGCCGCCGGCGACTGCACGGAGGTGGTCTGACGCGTCGTAGTGTATTCTGGCGTCTCCCAGGGCTCGAAAACCTGCTCAGTCTCCGGCGCCTCAAGCTGGCCTTCCATGAGGACTGTCGGCGGCAGGAGCCGCTCGTCGTGGCTGTAGAGCAGCCGCGCGCCGGTCACATGCTCGAGCGTGGGACGCAATTGCTTGGCCCGGCGGGACAAGGTGGCATGCGGCGCGACCAGCGGGCTTCCCTTCAGCGCACGGTCCACGACGGGATCGGGTCCCGCATCGGCCTTCCTGTCGGCCTTGAGGGGCTCTGAATCGGCCGTTTCATCGGGCAGGTCATAGCGCGGCATGGAGCGAAGGATGTCGCGGTCGATTCCCAGCTTTCCATCGGCGATGGAAGCGCCAGTGGGCGGGATGAGCGCAGTCTCGACGAGACGGGCGGTCGCGCTGCGCGGCGTGAAGCTGACGCCGGAATGCAGGTCGTTGCTGGCCGAGGCCGTGAACGAGATCAGGAGACCGGTCGCCAGCGCCCAGGGAGCCGTCGTGGCGCAGATCCATTTCACTCGAGAACGACGATACGGAAGACGCACGCGCAACACCCTGCAAAAACTCGTGAACATCACGGAGCATCCAGCAGGAGGGCTCCGATGTCTTAAAGTTATCGCGGGTTAAGGTTGATGGGTGGTTAAGGCTGGCCTCCCCTCATCCGGCCATGGCTGCGGCAGCCTGACGCTTCTCGGCAAGGCACCGCAGAGCCGAACCCGTTTCAGGATCGGCCGGGAAGAACGCCTCGATGGCGAGTTCCGAGAGAGTGACGTCCACGGGCGTTCCGAAGATCGTCGTGGTACTGAAGAGCGTCAGCACACCCTCTTCCGCCTGGAGTTGGAGCGGCACGACGATGCCGGCATAATCGTGGTTCGTCTTTGATCCACGCGCCGCCGCATCCGGGGTCGGATAGGCCCGCAGCTCCTCGATCAGAGCGGCCAGAACCGCATCGCCCGTCGCATCCACCTGACGGTGCAGGCGATGGACCAGATGGTTGCGCCATTCGGTGAAGTTCACAATGCGCCGCGCGAGACCGGCCGGGTGGATGCTCAGGCGCAGCACGTTGACGGGCGGCTTCATCAGCGCCGGATCCACGTCGCCGATCAGCGACACGAGAGCATCGTTCGCGGACACGAGCGACCAGTGCCTGTCGACCGCAAGTGCGGGATAGGGATCGTGTCCCTTCAGCACGAGATCGACCGCCTGGCGCATGCTGGCAAGGGCCGGATCGTCCAGGGAGCGCTGCGAATAAACCGGCGCGAAGCCCGCCGAGACCAGCATGATGTTGCGCTCGCGCAGGGGCATGTCGAGTTTCTCCGCAAGCAGCAGCACCATTTCCCGGCTCGGCTGCGAGCGGCCAGTCTCGAGGAAACTCAGATGCCGCGTTGAAATCTCAGCTTCGAGGGCGAGATCCATCTGGCTGAGGCGACGGCGCTGACGCCATTCACGTAGATAATCGCCCACATGTCGGTCGGTGTTCACGGGTCGGGTGCTCGCTGTTGTCATGAGCGGACCATAACGTGACACGCGTTCATCTTCCATGACCTCGGAGGTAATCGACCGCGTTCAATCATTGCGAAATCCTGCATCCACGGTTGAGGCCTTCAGCCGATCGATGACAGGAGACAACCATGATGAATATCCAATCCTCCCCGCTTCTTCGCCAGGCTCTCTTAGCCGATGCCACCACAAGCGCCGCCTTCGGCCTCATGCTGCTGATCGGCGCCGGAGCCTTGAGCGGCATCTTCGGCCTGCCGGAGATGCTCCTGCGTGTCGCGGGCCTGGTTCTCCTGCCTTACGCGGCGTTCATCGGCTGGCTCGGCCTGCGGGAGCAGATCCAGAAGCCGGTGGCCTGGGCCGTGGTGCTAGGCAATGCCCTCTGGGTCCTCGACAGCGCCCTGCTGCTGATGAGCGGCTGGGTGTCGCCGACGAGCGCAGGCTATGCCTTCGCGATCGCGCAGGCGCTCGTGGTGCTGATGTATGCGGAATTCCAGTATGTCGGCCTGCGGCGCTCGACGCAAGCGATGGCGTGATCATCCATGCATCGCACGTCATCCCTCGCGCGGGAAAAGAGGAGGCGAAGGCTGGAAGCGAGTTCACCACGCAAGTCGCCTCCACACGTCATCACCGGCCTTGTGCCGGTGATCTCGATCGGAAGAACTATCCTCTCGTATCCCGCCCATTGAACGGGACAGGCTTGATCTCTGCCAGGTCCACCGTTTCCAGACAGCGCACGTTGATAGCAGCCATGGCTTCGCCCGTCGGCTGCTTGCCTTCGCCGAAGGTTGCCGATCCGCAGGTGGAGCAGAAGCGATGCTGGATGGTGTGCGTGTTGAATGTATAGGTGGAGAGATCCTCCTCGCCGCGAATGACATTCAAGGCACCGCGCGGCACGAAGGTGAGCAGATAGCCTTTCCGGCTGCAGATGGAGCAGTTGCACTCGATGACCTGATCGAGATCCGTCTCGACCTCGTACGCCACCTTGCCGCAATGACATGAGCCCTTGTGCAGCGCCATTTCCCGTCCCCTTCGATTTTGTTAGTCGAAAGCTATCATCAGCGTCACGATCAGGCCAGCGCCGATCACCGCCACGAAGCGATCGCCCATGGTGAGCGGCTCCGCCCTGCCCTGAACGGCGAGCTGGCCGATCGCGAGATCCAGGATCAGCGACACGGCGAAGGGCCACGCGGCCGGCGGCACGACCATCTGCTGCCAAGCCGGATTGAGGCGTGCGACGTAACCGAGGACGATGCCGGAAACCAGCACCGTCCCGATATAGAGAAGGCGGGAGCGAGACAGGACCATTTACGCCTGGCTCGTAGCCTTGTTTCCGAGCGCGGCCTGCGCGGCCGCAAGACGCGCAATCGGTACGCGGTAGGGCGAGCAGGACACGTAGTCGAGCCCAACCGACTGGCAGAAATGGATCGACGCCGGATCGCCGCCGTGCTCGCCGCAGATTCCGAGCTTGATATCGGCCCGAGTCTGCTTGCCGCGTTCGACCGCAAGCCTCACCAGCTCGCCCACGCCCTCCTGGTCGATGGTCACGAACGGATCAGCGGGCAAAAGCCCCTTCTGCGTGTACGGCCCCAGGAACGAGGCCGCGTCGTCGCGCGAGATGCCGAGCGTGGTCTGCGTCAGATCGTTGGTGCCGAAGGAGAAGAACTCCGCCGATTGAGCGATCTCGCCCGCGCGCAGCGCGGCGCGCGGCAGCTCGATCATCGTGCCGATCTGGTACTCGACCGCAACGCCGCATTCCTTGGCCACGGCCTCCGCCATGGCGACGATGCGCGCCTTGACGAGGTCGAGCTCCGCCTTCGTCATCACCAGCGGCACCATCACCTCCGGCACCACCGGCCGGCCGGTCTGCCGGCCCGCCTCCACGGCCGCCTCGAAGATGGCGCGCGCCTGCATCTCGGCGATCTCAGGATAGGCGACAGCCAGGCGGCAGCCGCGGAAGCCGAGCATCGGGTTGAACTCGTGCAGCTCGATGGCGCGGCGCTTGAGCTTGTCGACGGGCGCGTTCATCGCCCGTGCCACTTCCTCCATCTCGGTATCCGTGTGCGGCAGGAACTCGTGCAGCGGCGGATCGAGCAGGCGGATCGTGACGGGCAGGCCGCTCATGATCGTGAAGAGTTCCACGAAATCCTGGCGCTGCATGGGGAGCAATTTGGCAAGTGCTGCCCGGCGGCCCGCCTCGTCGTCGGACAGGATCATCTCGCGTACGGCGATGATGCGGTCGCCCTCGAAGAACATGTGCTCGGTGCGGCACAGCCCGATGCCCTCGGCCCCGAAGCTGCGGGCGGTCTTGGCGTCGAGCGGCGTCTCGGCATTAGCCCGCACCTTCATCCGGCGCACCGTGTCGGCCCAGCCCATCAGCGTGGCGAACTCGCCCGACAGCTCAGGCTCCAGCATCTTCACCTGGCCCAGCAGCACCTGGCCGTTGGAGCCGTCGATGGTCAGCACCTCGCCCTTCTTGAGCGTCTGGCCGGCGACGGTGAGCGTCTGCGCGGCATAATCGACGCGAATCGAGCCTGCGCCCGACACACAGGGCTTGCCCATGCCGCGGGCGACCACCGCCGCGTGCGAGGTCATGCCGCCGCGCGTGGTGAGAATGCCCTCGGCCGCATGCATGCCGTGGATGTCCTCCGGCGAGGTCTCGACGCGCACCAGGATGACCTTCTGGCCGGCCTTCTTGGCCGCTTCCGCATCGTCCGAGTTGAACACGATCGCGCCCGAGGCGGCGCCGGGCGAGGCTGGCAGGCCGGAGGCCAGGATCTTGCGCTCGGCCTTCGGATCGATGGTGGGATGGAGCAACTGGTCGAGGGCGGCTGGCTCGACGCGGGTGATCGCCTCTTCCTGGGTGATCAGGCCTTCCGAGGCCAGCTCCACGGCGATGCGCAGGGCCGCCTTCGCGGTGCGCTTGCCGTTGCGGGTCTGGAGCATCCAGAGCTTGCCGGTCTCGACCGTGAATTCCATGTCCTGCATGTCACGGTAGTGCTTCTCGAGAATGCCGTAGATGCGCACCAGCTCGGCGTAGGCGTCCGGCATCGCCTGTTCCATGGAGGGCTTGTCTGAGCCCGAGGCGATGCGTGCGGCTTCCGTGATGTCCTGCGGTGTGCGGATGCCGGCCACCACGTCCTCGCCCTGGGCATTGATCAGGAACTCGCCGTAGAGCAGCTTCTCACCGGTGGAGGGATTGCGCGTGAAGGCCACCCCGGTGGCCGAGGTCTCGCCCATGTTGCCGAACACCATGGCCTGCACGTTGACCGCGGTGCCCCAGCTGGCCGGGATGGCGTGCAGCTCGCGGTACTTGATGGCGCGGCTGTTCATCCAGGAGCCGAACACGGCCCCGATGGCGCCCCAGAGCTGCTCCTGCGGATCCTGCGGGAAGGGCCTTCCGAGTTCCTTCTCGACCAGGGCCTTGTAGCGCGGCAGGATCGCCTGCCAGTCGGCGGCGGTCATGTCGGTGTCGAGCGAGTAGCCCTTGCGGTCCTTGTACTCGTCGAGGATCTCCTCGAAATGGTGGTGCTCGAGGCCGAGCACCACGTTGGAATACATGGTGATGAAGCGGCGATAGCTGTCATAGGCGAAGCGCTCGTCGCCCGCGCCCTTGGCGAGCGCCCCGACGGTGACGTCGTTGAGGCCGAGATTGAGCACAGTGTCCATCATGCCCGGCATGGACGCGCGGGCGCCGGAGCGGACGGAGACGAGAAGCGGGTTCTCGGCATCGCCGAAGGTGCGTCCGGTGAGCGTGCCGACGGCCGCCAGCGCAGCCTCGACCTGGGCTTTGAGCTCCGGCGGATAGGCGCGGCCGTGGTCGTAGTAGTAGGTGCAGACTTCCGTCGTGATGGTGAAGCCCGGAGGCACCGGCAGGCCCAGATTGGACATCTCGGCCAGATTGGCGCCCTTGCCGCCCAGCAGGTTCTTCATCCCCGCTTGGCCCTCGGCCCGACCATCCCCGAAGGTATAGACCCACTGCGTCATCGCTCGATCCCCTGGCTCCGAATACGCCCTGCTGCAGCGCAGGTGTTGGCTTGAAACATATGGGACCCAAACGCAAGCTGAACAGCCGAGGTATCATCCAAGAAGGTTGGCAAGAGGGCGGGACAGATTTTTCGCCTCGCAAAAAAGACTATTCCAGCCGACTACAACCAGAAGGATATTACCTAGACATTCAATATGAAATATTATTACTATTTTCAGCTAGGTCGAGTTATGCCTTCTCCCGTCATTATCGAACAAGATCAAACCGCTTCCGTCGTCCTCACGGCCGATGTCTCCTCCTTGACCATCAACCCAGTAACAGTCACTGCCCCGACGGGTCAGAACGGAGTGGACGCGACGGCCGGTACAGGCGGCGACATTGCAGTTTACGGCAGTGTCGAGGGGGACTGGGGCATTCTGGATGGCTCAGCCACAAGGTTGAGCTACCGCGTTACCGTCTATAGCGGCGCATCAGTGACGGCCCGGGCGGTGAACGGCATCGGCGTTGCGCTCGGTGGAACCTCCATCATCAATCACGGGACGATCCAGGCCGAGAATGCTATTGGGATCAGTATTGGCGGCACGAGCGACAATACCGTTCTCAATACAGGCGCGATCACGGCTACCCGTGCGATGGAGATCCACGGGGCGAATCTCGTGATTACCAATGCCGGTTCGATCAATTCCGGCCACGGCATCTTCACATATGGCCAGAACACGACAATCACCAATTCGGGGCTGATCGAATGCGAGGGCCATGGCGTCGTCATGAAGTGGGTGGCGTCCTCCCCTCCCAGCCTGAACGTCTTCAATAATACAGGAACAGTCATTGCCGGTCTTTACTCGGTCGCGAGTGAGGGTGCGAATGTCGATCGAATCGTCAATCGTGGCCTCCTCGTTGGAGATATCAAACTTTTTGAGGGAAATGACTCGATCGATAACCGTCAGGGAACCATCCGTGGGGTCGTCGATATGGGGAGAGACAACGATACATTCCATGGCGGCGCAGGCGATGAGATCATCCGGCAGTGGCTCGGCGATGACGTCATCGACGGTGGAGATGGCATCGATACGGTCACCTTCGAGAGCACCGACATTGCTGCGGTTGTTGACCTCAGCATCACCACGGGGCAGGCGAACGGTTGGGGAAACGATGTCTATCTCAACATCGAGAACATCACCGGCGGCCTTGTGGCAGATCAGCTCAAGGGCAACGACAGTGCGAACCTGTTCGTCGGCAACGAAGGCGATGATACGCTCGCAGGAGGACGTGGCGATGATACGCTGATCGGAGGAAACGACAACGACGTGCTGGAGGGCGGCGAAGGCGAGGACACGGCGAGCTTCGAGGGCAGGAGCGCCGTAGCCGTCGATCTTAGGCTGATTACGGCCCAGGATACCGGTTACGGCCTGGATACTCTGAAAGGCATCGAGAACGTCATCGCCGGTTCGGGCGCCGACTCTCTGATCGGCAATTCAGACGCCAACCGACTTGTGGGCAATGGCGGCTTCGATACTCTGTCCGGTGATGCAGGCAACGACACGCTCGAAGGCGGCACCGGCAACGACACCATTCATGGAGGCTCGGACCAGGATCTGCTGCTTGGCGGAGATGGTTCCGATACTCTCACGGGGGGCACCGGCAACGACACGCTCGATGGCGGCAGCGGCGACGATCGGGCCATGTTCTCCGGTGCGAGAAACGATTACATCATTACGACCCTGGGCGACGGCAGCGTAACGGTGACCGATAAGGTGGCCGGTCGAGACGGCATCGATCTGCTCCGCGACGTCCAAGTCATCCAATTCGTTGACCAGACGCTCGATCTGCCTTTGCCGCCTGATCCGGTTGTTCCTTTGAGTACCAACTTAGTCCTGACGGGAACGCAGAAGGCGGACCGTCTGACGGGAGGCTCCGGAAACGATCAGCTTTCCGGGAGCGGCGGAAACGACATTCTCGTCGGCGGATCGGGGAGCGACACGCTCCGAGGCGGCGCCGGCATCGACTCACTCAGAGGCGAAGCCGGCAAGGACGTATTCATGTTCGACACTCGCCCAAGCAGCAGCAACTCGGACAAGTTGCTCGATTTCCGTATGGACGAAGATGTCATCTGGCTTGACGACAAGTTCTTCAAAGGAATCGGCAAAGGCTCCCTCGATAAGCCCGGAAAGCTAGTGAAAGCTGCGTTCTGGAAGGGCGCAAAAGCGCACGATGCTTCCGATCGGATCATCTACGACAGCAGCAAGGGCGTGCTCTACTACGATCCCGACGGCACGGGCGCGGCAGCGCAGATCAAGATAGCCACGCTTCCGAAAAAGCTGGCGCTGAGTCACACAGCTTTCTTCGTGATCTGACGGGCTGCGGAATCCCACATAGTCATGAACGGTCGGCCCACGTCAGGCGACGCAGGCCGGTCACGTCGATCAGAGATCAGACCCTATAGCGCCCGTTGCGCTTCACATAGACCGTCGTGCCGACGGGGACGCGCTCGTAGAGATCGGCTACGTCCTCATTGAGCATGCGCACGCAGCCCGAGGAGACCTGCTCGCCGATGCTCCAGGGCTCGTTGGTGCCGTGGATGCGGAAGAGAATATCGTGGCCGTCCTGGTAGAGATACAGTGCGCGGGCGCCGAGCGGATTGTCGAGCCCCGCCTCCACGTAGCGCGGCAGTTCCGGCTTGATTCCGACCATGGTCTTGGTGGGCGACCAGTTGGGCCACACGCCCTTGCGGCCGACGGATGCTGTGCCCCTCCAGGAGAACCCCTGCTTGCCGACGCCGACGCCGTAGCGCATCGCCTTGCCGTCAGACTGGACGAGATAGAGCATGCGTTCATCGATATCGACCACGATGGAGCCCGCCTTCTCGGGGCCTTTGTACTCCACCGTCTGGCGGGCGTATTTCGCGTCCATCAGACGCCGGTCGACCAGCGGGATGTCGTGCGGCTTGTCCGGCATGGTGCCGATATACCAAGCGGAATCGTCTGTTGCGGCAACCGCGTTGGGTTGCTGCTGGGCGGTCTGGCAGGCAGCGAGGGGCGCGCTCAGGAGAGCGGCGATCAGCAGGCGTCGAATCATGGTCACTCAACCAAGTGAATCAGTTGCCGCCTACCTAGGGCGTTGATGGCGGCTTGGCTGTGCCCCCCGCGCAACACCTTAACATGATTTAGCCCCGCCGGCCTCTCGAGAGATTGTCTCCAAAGGGGTGAGAACATCCCCCTTCCGAGGCAGACGAAGGACTTCGGAAGCCCGATGCCCCTATCCCTCGATGCGGGAGAAATCCGCCACGGTGCGGGTCGCTTCGCGGATGTCGTTGAGGAGCCGCAGGCGGTTCGCCCGGAGGTCTGCGTCCTCCGCGTTGACGGTCACCTTGTCGAAGAACGCATCCACGGGCTGGCGCAGCCGCGACAGGGCGCGCATCGCCCCCTCGAAATCTTCCGCCTCGATGGCTGTCTTCGCCTCCTCCTTGGCACCGTGGAGAACCACGGCCAGTGCCTTCTCCTCGATCTGCCCCTGATCGTTCACGATCTGGAGGTCGGGCGCCTCACTGTAGGCGCGCCCATCCTTCTTCTCCTCGATGCGCAGGATGTTGGCCGCGCGGCGATAGCCCGCGAGCAGGTTCCTGCCGTCCTCCGTGTCGAGGAAGCGGCCGAGCGCCTCTACCCGGCGGACGATCATGAGCAGGTCGTCCTGTCCTTCCAGGGAGAACACCGCATCGATGAGATCGTGGCGCGCGCCCTGGTCGCGGAGATAGACCTTCAGACGATCGGCGAAGAATGAGAGGAGGTCGAGCGCACGCACATACATGATGCGCGCGAGGCTCTCGGAATTCCCCAGCTGCCGCTGCCGGAAGATGGATTCGAGATCCGGAAGAGTTGGATGAGCGACAAGCCCCGCGATGGCGCTGTCGTCGATCGCCTCGACGAGCTTCTTGGCCTGCATGAACTCTTCGAAGAGAACGTCCTTCGCATCGCGGGCGAAGGGCTTCGCCAGCAGAGAGATCAGCGGCAGCTTGAGATTGTTCTCGAGCACCAGCCGGATCACGCCCAGGGCCGCACGACGCAAAGCATAAGGATCCTTCGATCCCGTCGGCTTCTCGTCGATGGCCCAGAAGCCCACGAGAGTGTCGATCTTGTCAGCAAGCGCCACGGCGACGGAAACCGGATCGGTCGGCACGCGGTCGGACGGGCCGAGCGGCTTGTAATGTTCCTCGATGGCGGCCGCCACGGACGGGTGCTCGCCCTGCAGCGTCGCATAGTAGCGGCCCATGAGACCCTGCAGCTCGGGGAATTCGCCGACCATCTCGGTGACGAGATCGGCCTTGGCGAGACGCGCTGCCCGCTCCGCCAGCGCCGGGTCGGCACCGACGATGGGTGCCAATTCCTTGGCGAGCGCCGCGATGCGCTCCACGCGCTCGTACTGCGTGCCGAGCTTCTCGTGGAACACGATGGATTTCAGCTTCTCCAGCCGGTCTTCCAGCTTCACCTTCTGGTCCGTCTCCCAGAAGAATTTCGCATCGGACAGGCGTGCGCGCACCACGCGCTCGTTGCCGCCCACGATGGTCTTGCCGCCGTCGCCGGCGATGAGATTCGAGGTCAGCAAGAATTTGTTGGCAAGCTTGCCGGTGTTGAAATCGCGCAGCACGAAGCATTTCTGGTTCGCCCGGATGGTGGTGCGGATCACTTCCGGCGGGATGTCGAGAAACGCTTCGTCGAACGAGCCCATGAGCACCACGGGCCATTCCACGAGGCCAGCGACCTCCTCGAGCAGGCCTTCATCCTCGACGAGTTCGAGGCCCTGCGCGAAGGCGAGATCCTTCGCGTCGTGCAGGATCATGTCCTTGCGGCGATCCGTATCGATCACGACCTTCGCGCGCTCCAGCGCGGGCGCATAATCGTCGAAGCGCTTCACGCGGATCTCGTCGGGAGCAAGGAAGCGGTGCCCCCTCGTGACATCGCCCGATGCGATGCCGTCGATCTCGAAACGCACCACTTCCGGATCCTCGGTCTCGGGTCCGAAGGTGCAGATGACGGAATGGAGCGGACGCACCCAGCGCAGGCTTCCGGGCTCGCGCGACGCTGCTCCCCAGCGCATGGATTTCGGCCAGGGGAAGTTCTTGACGATGCCGGGCAGGATTTCCGCCAGGACATCCGGCGTCGAGCGGCCGGGCCTCTCGATGACGGCGACGTAGAACTCGCCCTTCTTCGGATCGCTCTCGATCTTCGCCTGATCGATGGATGACAGCCCCGCCCCTTTTAGGAAGCCCTGGATCGCCGCATCGGGCGAGCCGACGCGCGGGCCTTTGCGCTCCTCGCGCACGTCCTGCCCCTTCACCGGCAGGCCGGCCACATGGAGCGCCAGCCGCCGCGGCGTGGCGAAGGTCTTTGCGCCCTCATAGAGGAAGCCGCGCTCCACGAGCGCATCGGTCACAAGCTTCTTCAGATCCTCCGCCGCACGGCGCTGCATGCGGGCGGGGATTTCTTCGGAAAAGAGTTCGAGGAGAAGATCGGGCATCGGAGAACTTTATGTCTGAGGGAAGTCAACGGATGGGGACGGCACTCAAGCCGCCACGCCTCCGCCCTCGGTCTTCAGCCATGCCGCGCCGCAGGCCTTCGCCAATTCGCGGACGCGCAGGATGTAGCTCTGGCGCTCGGTGACGGAGATCACGCCGCGGGCATCGAGCAGGTTGAACATGTGGCTGGCCTTGATGCACTGGTCGTAGGCCGGCAGCGCCATCAGGTGGCGGTTGTCGTTGGAGCCGGGCTTCGGCTCGCCGTCTTCGAGATACTTGCGGCAGGCAGCCTCCGCGTCGCGAAAGTGCCGGAACAGCATCTCGGTGTCGGCATATTCGAAATTGTGGCGCGAATATTCCTGCTCGGCCTGGAGGAAGATGTCGCCATAGGTGACCTTCCGGTCGCCGTCGAGCCCGTTGAAGTTGAGTTCGTAGATCGATTCCACGCCCTGAAGATACATGGCGAGGCGCTCGAGACCGTAGGTCAACTCGCCCGCGACGGGCGAGCATTCGAAGCCCGCCACCTGCTGAAAGTAGGTGAACTGCGACACTTCCATGCCGTCGCACCAGCATTCCCAGCCGAGACCCCAGGCGCCGAGCGTCGGACTCTCCCAGTCGTCCTCGACGAAGCGGATGTCGTGGACGCTCGTATCGATGCCGATGGCCTTGAGTGAGCCGAGATAGAGCTCCTGCAGGTTCGGCGGGTTCGGCTTCAGGATCACCTGGAACTGGTAATAGTGCTGGAGCCGGTTCGGGTTCTCGCCGTAGCGCCCGTCCTTCGGGCGGCGGGAAGGCTGCACATAGGCGGCGCGCCAGGGCCTGGGACCCAGAGCCCTCAGGGTGGTCGCCGGGTGGAACGTGCCCGCTCCGACCTCCATGTCGTAGGGCTGGAGAATGACGCAGCCCTGTTCGGCCCAGTAGCGCTGGAGGGTGAGGATCAGGCCCTGGAAAGAGCGCGCAGGGTTCATGTGCGCGGGTTCGCTCGTCATATCGGCGTCCGGTTCGTCTCGAAAATGTCAGGCGAACCCTTGGGATGGCGGGCGGCCCAAGTCAAGCGTTGGAGCATCCGGGCCCCTCACAACCCCAGCCGCGCCCAGGCTGCCCGCTCCTCGAGGGCGCCGACGATCTCGCCCGGGTCGATCAGGCTGCTCTGCCCGAGGGATCGGCGGCCGAACAGGCGCCCCAGCAGCGGCGAGCGGGCAGGCTCGATCATGCGGAATTGCACTTTCTCGCCGAAGCGCTGACGCAGGATGGTACGGATGTCGCCGAGCCCGTCGATGAGGCCGAGATCGAGCGCCTCCGCACCGACCCAGAAGGCGCCGGAGAAGAGATCGTCATAGGAATCGTTGAGCTTTTCGCCCCGGCGATCGCGGACGAGATCCTCGAAAACCTGGTGGATCTGGCGCTGGAGCCCCTTCAGGCGCACCACGTCGTCCGGGTTCTCGGGCCGGAACGGGTCGAGCATCGCCTTGCTCTTGCCTGCCGTATGAACCCGCCGCTCGATGCCGATGCGCTCGATCAGCTCATGGAAGCCGAAGCTGGCGGAGACGACCCCGATGGAGCCGACGATGGAGGCCGGATCGGCATAGATCTCGTCCGCCGCGCAGGCGATCATGTAGCCGCCGGACGCCGCCGCATCCTCCACGAAGGCGATCACGGGGAGCTTCTTCTCCTCCGCGAAGGCCCGGATGCGCTTGAAGATCAGGTGCGACTGCGCGGCCGAACCGCCCGGCGAGTTGATGACCAGCGCCACCGCCTTCGCGCCCGGCACCGAGAAGGCGCGCTCCAGGAGCGGCGCCACGCTCGCCATGGCGAGCCCCGCCCGCAGAGGCATCACGGCGCCGATCGGACCTGACAGGCGCACGACGGGCACGATCGGATCGGGATAGGTGCGATATTTGTTCGGAAGGAGAAATTGCAGTCGCGACGGGAGCATGGAGGAGAACGATGTTTGAGCCATGGCAGTTATGTAGGGTGCACGGCACGGCTTCCCAAGATGAACATACCGTTAGGGAAAATGTCGGGCTGCGTTCAGTTAAGACGGTTTAAATCTTCATCATGGACAACAGCCCGGTCGTGACACCGTTTCACCCTGGTGTCGGGGCGGTGTTGAGGAGAGAATGAATGCGTAAGCTGATGTTCGGCCTTCTTGGTTTTGCGGCTTTGGGCGTCGGCGCCCTGTCGGTCCAGCCGGCGGAGGCGCAACCCTATTATCCGGGATATGGCTATCGGGGACCTGCCGTGACCGTTCAGTACGGGGGCCCTCCTTATGGCCGCCCCTATTATGGGCGTCCCCATTACGGACGTCCCTATGGGGCTTACGGCCCGGTTCGCGCTGCGCGTCGCTGCTGGGTCGAGCCGCGCCGGGTGTGGAACGGCTATCGCTGGGTGCGCCGCCCCATCGAGGTCTGCCGCACGGTGGGCCGCCCCGGCTATCGCTACTAATCTCAGAAAAGGGCGCCGAAAGGCGCCCTTTCTCATAGAAGCGTGGCCTCCCCCCGATGCAGAGCCTCAGCCTGCGGGGTAAACCGCCCATCAGGCCCATTCAGGATCAGCGGCGGCAGGATGCTCAGCGGCCCCCTGCTCCCCTTGATCCCCGTCAACAGAAGGCGGATCGCCGGTCGGTCGGCGCTCGGGTGAACGAAGCGAAGCTCCAGGCCGCCGAGCCATTTTTCGACGACCCGAAGGCATTCGGCGGTCCGGTCGGCCCGGTGGATCAGGACGAGCCGCCCTTTCGGCTTGACCAGCCCAGCGCAGGCCTTGAGCCATGCCTCCAGCCCGCCGACCGGCAAGGCATGGGCTGCCGCCCGGCGTCCATCGGGCGAAATCCGGGCCTGCCCCTCCTCCAGGAACGGCGGATTGGTGAGGACGAGATCGGCACTTTCGGGATTGAGGCCCGCAGCTTGGCGAGAAACCTTGTCCAGCACATCCGCCACAGCCACTTCGCCCTCCACGCCGTTGTCCCGGCAATTGCGGAGGCACAATTCGGCCAAATGCGGATCGCGCTCCACGAAGACGAAGCGCGCGCGCCTCTCACGCGCCGCCACCATGAGCCCGACCGCCCCCGTGGCCGCCCCGACATCCACCACCACATCGTCCGGCCTCACCGGAGCCGACGCCGCGAGCAGCACCGCATCGGTGCCGGCCCGATGCCCCTTTTCCGGCTGGACGAGGTGGACGCGTCCGCCGAGCAGTAAATCCTCCGTGATCTCACTCATGGCGCAGCTCGGCCTCGAGCCCCGCCTCGACGATCAGCCGACGCGCCTGGAGCAGATGGTCCTCTGGCACCAGAATCCGGCGCGGGAAGGCGCCCGTCATGCCCTCCAGGGCGCTCATATGTGTGTCGGCGACGAGCACGGGGATATTGGCGTTTTGCAATAGGGATTGTAGGAAGCCGACCAGAACGAGATCGTTGGTGCGGACGATTTCGACCATCGGCGTGAGATCCTTCCTCTGCGGTAAGCGTTTGCATTGCAGCATGGAAAGTGCCATGCCAGTTGATATTCCTACCGGCCATGCCGGCCGGCAACCCGGGTAGTGACAGTGGGCGTCGTCGTTCCGTTCGAAGACAAGCATCCCGAGAAGAATGCGAGCATCGAGAAGCTCGTGTCCCTTGTGGCCTCCGACATGGAACGGGTCAATGCGATGATCCTGTCGCGCACGGGTTCCGAGGTCACGATGATCCCGGAGGTGGCGAACCACCTGATCTCCTCGGGCGGCAAGCGCCTGCGCCCCATGCTGACGCTGGCAACCGCCGGCCTCTCTGGCTACCAGGGCGACGGGCACGTGAAGCTCGCGGCCTCCGTGGAGTTCATGCACACTGCCACCCTCCTCCACGACGACGTGGTGGACGAGAGCGACATGCGCCGCGGCAAGATCGCCGCCCGAATCAAGTGGGGCAACGAGGCGAGCGTGCTCGTCGGCGACTTCCTGCTCGGGCAGGCCTTCCGCATGATGGTGGAGGTGGGTTCGCTCCGCGCCCTCGACATCCTCTCCGCCGCCGCGACCGTGATCGCCGAGGGCGAGGTGATGCAGCTCGCCGCCGCCAAGAACACCGAGACCACCGAGGACGAATACCTCGCCGTGATCCGCGGCAAGACGGCGGAACTCTTCGCCGCCGCCTGCGAGGTCGGGCCCGTGATCGCCGGTCGTCCCAAGGCGGAACAGGCCGCCTGCCGCTCCTACGGCATGAATCTCGGCATTGCCTTCCAGCTCGTGGACGACGCCCTCGATTACGGCGGCAAGGCCGCGACGCTGGGCAAGAACGTGGGGGACGATTTCCGCGAGGGGAAGATCACCCTGCCGGTGGTGCTTTCCTTCCGCCGCGGCACGGACGAGGAACGCGCCTTCTGGAAGCGGGTGCTCGAACAGGGCGAGATCGAGGATGCGGACCTCGAACAGGCCATCGCCATCATGCGCCGCCATAGGGCCCTGGAGGATACGGTCGAGCGCGCCCGCCACTACGGCGCCATGGCCCGCGACGCCCTCGCCCTCTTCCCATCGGGCCCCATGAAGCAGGCCCTCCTCGACACGGTCGATTTCTGTATCGCCCGGGCTTATTGAGGTCGAGTTCTCGGCTTCAGATGACCATGAAATCGAGATAGGTCATCTTGAGCTTCTTGGAGAGGATGGCGATCTCCACGGCTTGGGCCTTGCCCGAGCCGTCCTTGTCGTAGGAGAGCACGCCGGTCTTGTTGTTGTAGATCAGATAATCATCCTTATCCTGGGCCTTCGGCCCGATGACGAAGAATCCCTTTTTGATCTTGGCGGGCGTCATCTCCGTGCCCTTCTTACCGAGCTTGATGAACACAGCGTTGTCGAGCCAGATCGTATCATCCTTGACCTTGAAATCGGTGATCTTGTCGAAGTTCACCTTCCGGTCGGTCTTAGCCGTGCCGAGTTTCGAGGCAAAGACGAATATATCCTTGCCGTCGCCGCCACTCAGCACATCGTTGCCATACCCGCCCCAAAGCACGTCGTTGCCCAAGCCACCACCAAGGGTGTCGTTGCCGTCGCCACCCTTGAACACGTCGTCGGCCGCGCTGCCCACGGTCTTTTCCGGATCTGCGTTGCTGACATAAACCTCCAGCTGCTTGCTGTAGGTTCCGCCGAATTTGTCTGTCACCTGCACGGTTATCTTATGTGACGAGACCTGCTCGTGATCGAGCCTGAAGCCGTTGCCCACAAGAAGCTTGTTGCCGTCGATTTTAAACCGTCCGTCCGAGTTGACGATGGCATAGCTCTGCGTCTCGTCTTCATCGATATCGTTTGCTGACAGCATGCCAACAAGAGTTCCCTCGTCGGCGAGTTCCGCAGCCACGGTGCCGCTCAACAGAATATCGGTTGGGGCATTGTTGGTATCGTCATTGAGGATCGCGCCGCTCGCGTTGCCATTACCGATGGAGCTGCCAGTGCTTGGTTCGTAAAGTTCGACGGTGAAGGTCTCGTCCGCCTCGAAGATCGCGTCTCCCTTGACCTTCACGGTCACAATCTGCTCGGTCACGCCTGTGCCGAAGGAGACCTCGCCCGTCATGACGACAAAATCATTAGCCCTAAGGGTGCCGGACGGAAGCTGCACACGCCATTTTACGGTCGAATCGCCCACGTCGCTGGAGCGTGTGACCTTGAAAGTGAAGTCAGTCGTACCGCCTGCAGCGCCCTCGCGCTTGTTAGCCTGAACAGCCGCGATCGAAAGGACACTCTCTGGGGGCGTTTCACCCTGGATGGTGTTCAAGTTTACTGTCGTGCCGTTGAAGCTCACCTTCTCCACATTGCGGAGTTCGTCGGTTCCGTCCCCGGTCTGGCGCGTGTCCTTGAAGACGAACCTGCCATTGCTGAGCGAATAGATCGTGTAATCGGCGCGAGCACCGGAGAAGAGTACCGTGTCCTCCCCCGTTACACCGTCGAGAATATCGGTGCCCCGGCCTCCGTCGAGTTGATCATCGCCTGCACCGCCCCATAGCCTGTCATTGCCGCCGGCGCCATTCAGCGTATCGTTGTGATAGCCGCCATCGAGCTTGTCGGCATTGGACGTGCCATTCCAGACGAGACCGGTCACGTGGTTCGGGCTTGAATAATGATAAGTTACGACATCATTCGCGGGTTTGTGCTGCGTGGTGTAATCGGTCCAGGAGACTCCCCTGTCGGTCATCGGATTTTCGAAGGAGTAGTAGCTCCAGAGGAATGATCCCGCGAGCCATTGGCCGCCATAGTTCTCCATCACCTTGTATAGAGCGTTGTAGGCGTCGACCTGCTCCTGTGGGTCGTATGTGCCGCCGCTGCCATGGACACCTGGATCGCTGGTCGCTCCATCCATGCTGCGGTAGCCGACCTCGGTGAAGATCACCTGCTTGCCGTAATGCTCAGACAAGGACTTATAGTACTCGACGATCGTCTTGCCGCCGAGCAGCTCTCGAACCCAAGGGTTAAAATGCTGCTGCGTCCAGGCATTCACCATCTCATCGATGGTCGGATTGTAAGGCGATGCATCGCCTTCCGCATGCTTCGGGGTAAGCGGGTAATAAGCGTCGGAGCCGATGTAGTCGACCTTGTCCCAGAATCCGACATCCTTTACCGTCCAGTAGGTGGCCGCGTAGGTGACCTTGCCGGAGTAGACGGCGCGCACGGCATCAATGATCTCTCCCCATTTCTGGGTGTAGGTCTTGCCATCGCTGCAGACCCCCAACGGATTGATCATGCTGTCCATCTCAGTGCCGACGCAGATCATATCGGCGCCCGCCTGCTGCGCGACCTTGGCGTATTCGACCATCATCGCCTTGTAACTGGCGAACCAGGCCTTCGGATCGGTGGGAGTGAACGTGGCGCGCCAGACGCGAGGCTGTTCAGTTTCCACATGCGGCTTGAGCACGACCTTGAGGCCGTGGGCCTTGGCTGAGAGAATGGATTGCTTCACCTGCTCGAAGGTGTCGCTCTCATTGTCCCACTGATTCACATCCTCCGGATCGCCGAGACTCAGATAAACCGAGTTGCTGAACTTGTTCTGCTGGAAGAAGTTGGGGATGATCGTGACGGTATTGGCGCCGGTGGCGACGATCTGATTCATTGCCGCTTGGCCATCGGCATTGATGATTTGCCGACCATAATAGGAAGGCTGGGTGATGCTTTCCCACTCAAAGATTTCCTCGGAAGTCGGCATGGCTTGTCCCCTGTTCTCAATGGCGGATAACCCACGGTAGCGTTTATCAGCCGAATCTTTTTTATTTTATAACATTTCAAATAGATCTTGCCATTAAGCCGAACGGCTTAGCGTCCTCGTGAAGCGACGGACACAGTTAAGAGTGGTATCATCGCACGGCGCCATCGCTTTAGACGCGACCTTCAATGCCGATGCATCCCTCAAAGCGATTGCTTCCTGCCCAAGCCTTCTGCGCATGGCAGTTCTGTTCTTTTTACAGAACAAACCGGTTGACGAAAAATCCAATCTCTATAGAAAAGTCACGTCTTCAGGCGGCTCTCACCGCCTCAAAACCGCGGTGATTTGAGACGAGCAGCTTGCCCCGCGTGATCAAAGGCTAAAGCGCCACGAGCGGCTTCCGCCTCGTGGTTCACGAGGATCGAACGGCTATGACGCGCCTGGCTTTCGCAATCACGCCCATGCACCGGCCCTTGCCGGCCGAGCGTTGTTGTCGCTTCACCGCCTGATCCTCTCCTTCCTTCCGAACCACATGTCCGGCTTCGAGTTGAAGCCCGATACACTTTGCCTGAAAGGTCATCCCATGTCCGTTTTCACCCGCCGCAGCCTCCTGTCCGCGACCTTAGCGCTCGGTGCCGTCGTGGCCGCCGCACTGCCGGCCGCCGCCCAGCAGAAGAGCATCAAGGTCGGCGTCATGTCCGGCGCCGAGGAAGAGGTGGCGCAGGTCGTCAAGAAGGTGGCGGCCGGCAAGGGCCTGAACGTCGAGCTCGTCCCCTTCTCCGACTACGCCCTCGTCAACGAGGCGCTGGAGCGCAAGGACCTCGATGCCAACGCCTTCCAGCACAAGCCCTATCTCGATGCGCAGATCACTGCCCGCGGCTACAAGATCGTCCCCGTGGGCTTCACCTTCGTCCAGCCCATCGGCCTGTACTCCTCCAAGGTGAAAACCGTCGCCGACCTCCCGAAGGGCGCCAAGATCGGCATCCCGAACGATCCGAGCAACGGCGGCCGCGCGCTCAACCTTCTTGCCGCCCAAGGCGTGATCAAGATCAAGGAGGGCCAGGGTCTGTCGCCGAGCCTGCTCGACATCGCCGAGAACCCGAAGGACGTAAAATTCTCCGAACTCGACGCCGCGCAGCTGCCCCGCGCCCTGCCTGATCTGGACGCCGCCGTGATCAACACCGACCACGCCATCAATGCGGGCCTCGATATCCGCAAGGACACGATTGCGGTCGAGAAGCGCGAGGGCAATCCCTACGCCAACTTCGTGGCGGCCCGGCAGGGCGAGGAGAACCGCCCGGAGATCAAGACCTTCGTGGAATCCTATCAATCGCCGGAAGTCGCAAAATTCCTGGAAGAGCGCTTCAAGGGCGCCATCATCCCGGCGTGGTAAGTCATTTCACGATAGCCCACGAACTCCGCACGTCATGGCCGGGCTTGTCTCGGCCATGACGTCTTGGGAACTGTCACGATGCGATGACGTGATCGAATAATTACCGCAGGCTCGTCGCCTTCACCCACCAATCCTGCCGAGCGTGCTTGATCGTCTTCGCCGCCTCGGCAGCCGTCTCGCAATCGTCGTAGAGGCCGAACACCGTCGCGCCCGAGCCCGACATGCGTGCCAATCGGCAACCGGACGTCTCCCGTAACAAAGCAAGCGCCTCGCCGATCAGCGGCTGAAGCTGCAGCGCGGGCGGCTCGAGATCGTTGCGCGCGGCCTTCAGCGCATCGAGGAGCGAACTCCGCTCGATGCCCGGATGCCGCGCTTCCGTCAGGCGCTGACCGGGCCGCAACCCAAGCGCCTTGAACACAGCCGGGGTCTCCACCGGCACGCGTGGATTGACCAGCACGGCGAAGAGGCGCGGCAGGTTCAGCGGTTCCCCGAGATCCTCACCCACACCGCGCATCATGCGCGCTCTCGGCTCCAGGCAGACCGGAACGTCGGCTCCGGTCAGACGGGCGGCCTCGCGCAGGGCCGGATGAGACAGCGGCAAGCCGTTGAGCCGGGCCAGAAGCCGAAGGGCGGCGGCCGCATCGGAAGAGCCGCCGCCGATGCCGGCGGCCACCGGCAGGCGCTTCGTCAGATGGAAGGTGCCGAGTTGCAGGCCCTCCACGCGGTCGGCTAGAAGCCGCGCGGCTTTTAGAACGAGATTGTCGGCATCTCCGCCTGCAAGAGGTGCCGTCGGGCCGCTCACTTGAAGCGCCAGCCCGGTCCCCGATTCAAGCCGCAGATCGTCGCCCGTGCCGGCGAAGGCCACGAGGCTCTCCAGCTCGTGGTAGCCATCAGCGCGGCGCCCAAGCACGTGAAGGGTCAGGTTGATCTTGGCGGGGGCGCGGGTGGCGAGCGGCTGAGGCATGGCGCCTCCATGCCCGAGAGCGGAGCCATTGGGAAGGGCTTCTCGTGATGGTCACCCATAGCCCCTCTTCGTCATTACTGGCCCTGACCCGTGGTTCCTATCGATCAAGGCATGGCGCTTCACAGAAACGAGATGGCCGGCACAAGGCCGGCCATGACGGAAGATAGGATAGGGACAGGCTTTACCCGCCGTTCTGCTTCGGAGCTTCCGGCTCAGGCGGAGGCGCGTTCTCGGCAGCGGCCGGCTTCGGATCCTCTTCCAGACCGTTGTCGATCTTCTTGAGGATCTTCACGAGTTCCTCCTGCTCGGGATCGGAGGCCTTGGCGTGGTCCCACTGGAACTTCGCCTCGAGCTTGCGGCCGACCTTCCAATAGGCATCGCCCAGGTGGTCGTTGATGGTCGGGTCGCCGGGCTTCAGCTCGACGGCCTTTTCCAGCTCGCGCACGGCGTCGTCGTAGCGGCCCATGCGGTAATAGGCCCAGCCGAGCGAGTCGATGATCATGCCGTCGCGGGGCGCGAGCTCGACGGCCTTCGTAAGCATCTTGAAGGCCTCGTCGATATTCATGTTTTGGTCGACCCAGGAATAGGCGAGATAATTCATCACCTGCGCCTTGCCGGCCGGAAGCCCGTCAGGGACGAGTTCCAGGCTCTTCTTCAGATCGGCCTCAGCCTTGCCCCACTGCTTCGCGCGCTCATAGGACGTGCCGCGATAGAAGTAGAGGATCCAGTGGCCACGCTCCGGCTGGCCGATCAGCTTGATGGCCTTGTCGTAGGTCTCGGCGGCCTCCGCGAACTTCTTGCGTGAGCGCTGCACGTTGCCCAGCGCCATGACGACCTCCACGTCGTCCGGGCGCTCCTTCATGAGCTTTTCGAGATGGGCGATGGCGTCTTCGCCGCGGCCCATCAGCTCGAAATTATGCCCGATGGAGATATCGGCGCTTGCCCGGACAGGAGAGCCCTTGGGAATGCGCTCGAAGATCGCATTGGCCTTGTCGTATTGCTTCAGGCGCTCATAGACGTCGCCGAGGGTGACGAGGGCGAGCGGATGATCGGGCTTCAGGTCGAGACCGAGCCGCAGGTAGATGATGGCGGTGAGCTCGTCGCCTTGCGTGTTGCCGACGACGCCGAGGCCATAGAGCAGCTCCGCCGCGCCGTCCTGCGCATTGGTAACGAGCGGCTGGAGAGGCTTGTCCTCTTCGAGGGCCTTCATGGCCGCGCGGACGATCGGATGGCGCGGCGCCACCTCGTCGAAGGCCTTGTAAATCTTCAGCGCCTCGTCCTTGCGGCCGCGCTTGGCCAGGAACCGGCCATAGGCGTCGACCACCTGCAGGGTGTTGCGCTCGCTCTCGTAAGCCGCCTTGAAGCGCTTCTCGGCCTCCGCAGGGTTGCCCACCACATCCGCGATGAGGGCCGCGTGGTATTCCCTGAACTGGTCGAAGGCGCGCTCGTTCTTGAGCTTGTCGACGGTCGCGAGCGCCTGCTTGCCATCCTTGGAACCCGCATAGGTCCAGGCCGTGAGCAGCGTTGCGGTCAGATCGGCCTGACGCCCGCGCGTTCCCTTCGACAGGCGGGTGCGGGCATCGGCGTATTTCTGGCTCTTCATGGAGCGGACCGCGAGAGCGAACTGCGCCAGGTTGTTGGATGCATCCTGTGCGGAAAGCCGCTCGGCCGCGCGCACGGCCTCGCTCATGGAGCCGTTGGCCAGGAAGGCCACGAAGGCCCGCTCCAGAAGCTCCTGGTTGCGGGAGTCCTCCTGGATCGCCTCGCGGAAAAAGATGGACGCCGCCTCGGTGTCCCTGGCGGACCCCGCCACATAGGCCGACAGGAAGTTGCCCTCCAGGCTCTGGGCCGGCCTCACGGTCTCATCATCGGCCGTGTTGGCTGCGACGGCCGGGGCCGCGAGCAGACCGGCGGCCAAAAACATCAATGCAGGCAGACCCTTGTGGGCCAAAGGCAGTTTCAAAATGGGCACGAAGCGCGGCTCCAATCATCGCAGCATCTCTGGATAGCGGAGATGTGCGCCAAATCAGGCCGGAGAATGGCGTTTCCCTCTTGTAGCCGCAAGGGGAAGATTGCCGCTGGCCCCGTAAAAGCGTCGTGAGGGGTTGCGTCACCCGTCATCATCGGCCTGTGCCGACATCGAGGCCTTGGCGGCGCGGCCGCTCCGTGACGGGGCGCGTGTGCTGATGGTGCGTGTCAAAGAGCCAGCACCTTGGGGCCCGCAGCGGGTGCTGCGAGCCTGAAGGTCAGTCGAGGGAGGGTGCCAGGACCATCCGGCTCGCTATGCATGTGAGAGTGGAAGAGCCGGACGGCGTCTTGCACGCGGTTCTTTTAGGCGTTTAGACTTGGACCAGCACACGGCTGCCAAGGGCCTCCGGCCACACGCTTGCGAGGCCTGCGACCGGACCGCTTCCCGCCCCACACTGGCTGACGCCTCGCGAGCGCGCCCCTCGTCGGGCGGGAATAGAGAACGATATAGCCGAGCTTGCACCGGCTGTCAAGAACAAATTAAGAACATAACATCGGCCATTCCTGCCCCTCGACGTCATCACCGACCTCGTGCCGGTGATATCGATCCTGTGAAGCGCCGAGCCTTTCCGTATCGGGATGGCCGGGACAAGCCCGGCCATGACGTGGTGGATGTCATTTCCGGACGAAGCGTCAGCTGAGAGGAAGGGACGAGAAGACCAACCTCACATATTGACATAGTTCGGCCCGCCGCCGCCTTCCGGGGTGACCCAGGTGATGTTCTGGTTCGGGTCCTTGATGTCGCACGTCTTGCAGTGAACGCAGTTCTGGGCGTTGATCTGGTAGCGTGGACCGCCCTCGCCCTCCACCCATTCATAGACGCCCGCCGGGCAGTAGCGCTGCGAGGGGCCGCCATAGACCCCAAGCTCCGATGCCTTCTGCAGCCCCATATCCTTAACCTTGAGGTGGGCCGGCTGGTCCTCCTCATGGTTGGTGTTGGACAGGAACACCGAAGACAGCCTGTCGAAGGTCAGCACCCCGTCCGGCCGGTCGTACCTGATCGGCTTGACCTGATCGAGGGGCAGCAAGGTCTCATAGTCGGGCTTGCCGTGCTTCATCGTGCCGAAAGGCGACCAGCCGAATAGCTCGGTCAGCCACATGTCGAGCCCGCCGAGCGCCACGCCGGCCGCCGTGCCGTATCTGGACCAGAGCGGCTTCACGTTGCGCACGCGCTTGAGATCATAGCCGATCGGCGAGGCCCGCCAGGATTCCTCGTAAGCCGCGACCTCGTCGTGGGCCCGCCCCGCCTGCAGGGCGGCAAAGACGTGGTCGGCGCAGAGCATGCCCGACAGGATCGCGTTGTGGCTGCCCTTGATGCGCGGCACGTTGACGAAGCCGGCCGAGTCGCCGACCAGGCAGCCGCCGGGGAAGGAGAGCCGCGGCACCGACTGCCAGCCGCCCTCCATGATGGCGCGCGCCCCGTAACCGATGCGCTTGGCGCCCTCGAACACGTCGCGCACCATCGGGTGCGTCTTGAAGCGCTGGAATTCGTCGAAGGGCGACAGGGTCGGGTTCTTATAGTTCAGGTGCACCACAAAGCCGACGGACACGAGATTGTCGTCGAAATGGTAGAGCCAGGAGCCGCCGCCCGCGTTGTTCGGCAGCGGCCAGCCCATGGAATGGCGCACGAGACCGGGCCGGAACTTGTCGGGCTTGACCTGCCACAGCTCCTTGATGCCGATGCCGTACTTCTGGTGATCGCGACCCTGATTGAGACCGAAGCGCTCGATCATCTGCTTGGTGAGCGAGCCCCGCGCGCCTTCGCCGAAGATCGTGTACTTGGCGCGCAGCTCCATGCCGCGGGTGAAATTGGCGTTGGGCCCGCCGTCGCGGCTGATGCCCATATCGCCGGTAGCCACGCCCACCACCTTGCCGTCCTCGACCAGCACCTCTGACGCCGGGAAGCCGGGATAGATCTCGACCCCGAGCTCCTCCGCCTTGCGGCCGAGATAGCGGGCGACGTTGCCGAGAGAACCGACGAAGTTGCCGTGGTTGTTCATGAGCTTGGGCATGAACACGTTCGGCAGCGTCACGCCGCCGGCATGGCCGAGATACATGAACTCGTCGGCGGTGACTTGCGTCTTAAGCGGCCGGTCGGGATCGGTGCGCCAGTCCGGCAGGAGAGCGTCGAGGCCGATGGGGTCGATCACCGCGCCGGAGAGGATGTGGGCGCCGACCTCGGAGCCCTTCTCCACCACGACTACGGAGATATCCGCCCCCTGCTCCATCGCCTGCTGCTTGAGCCGGATCGCCGTCGCCAGGCCGGCCGGGCCCGCGCCCACGACGACGACGTCGAACTCCATCGATTCACGGGCGGGCAGATCGGCCATGGCTTCCTCCTGATACGCAGCGGCAACGTTCGAAACGACGAAAGGTTTACATATGAACCATTCGTTCGATTTCTCAAGTCGTTCTCGTCACATCACTCTCCTAGCTTCATTGCCGTGAAGCTGAAAGTTCTCTTTCCGCATAAGATTATGCCAAAATCCGATGAAGGCCGGCCTGCTACGGAGGTTGTAGAAGGCTGCCCCGGTTGTTCGGCAAGGCCGGGAGGTTTACAAAAAGAGCATGCAGGATCATCCGTCCGACCATGCGGCGTTCTATACGCTTTTCGAGACCTCCATCGGTCACTGCGGTCTGGCCTGGAACGGGCGCGGCGTCCTCGGCTTTCAGCTCCCGGAAGACGATGCGACCAGGACGCGGGGCCGGATCGCCAAACGCTTTGCCGGGATCGTCGAAACCCCGCCGCCGCCGGATATCCTAGGCATCATCGCGGATGTGACGGCGCTGCTGAGCGGTGAAGCACGCGACCTGTCCCATGTCGCGCTCGACATGGACGGCCTGACGGATTTCGACCGCCGCGTTTACGAGTTCGCCCGGGGCATCCCACCGGGCCGCGTTCTGACCTATGGTGAAGTCGCCTCCCGGCTCGGCATCGACAACGCCCGGGCCATCGGTCAGGCTCTTGGGCGCAATCCATTCGCCATCATCGTCCCCTGTCACCGGGTCATCGCGGCGGGCGGCAAGCTCGGAGGCTTCTCGGCCAATGGCGGCGCCACGACCAAACGCCGCCTCCTTGCCATCGAGGGCGCAAGGCGCGACGAGAACCCGACCCTGTTCGATCTGATCTCGTGAAGGAAAGATCGTCGGATCCCGTGCAGGTCCGAGTTGTCCACAGTCCTCGGAATGCTTACATACGATCCATGCAGGATCTCCCTTCCGACCGTGACGCTCTCCAGGCGCTCCTCGACTTCCATGTCGAGGCGGGGGTGGATCTTGCGCTCGACGAGACGCCGCACAACCGCTTCGCCGAACCCAAGGCCGAGCGAATTCAGCCGAAAGCCGGGGCTCAACCTTCCACACCCAAAGCATCTCCCGCCACGTCCAGCCCCTCCCCGCGCGCCCTGCCGAAGGCGGCCGCGAGCGCTCCGGAAGAGGTGGCCAGCATGGCCCGGGAACAAGCGCGCCATGCAAGGTCCCTGGAGGAGCTGGAGGCCATTCTTGCGGGCTTCGACGGCTGCGCCCTGAAGTTCTCGGCCAAGAATCTCGCCTTCGCGGACGGCAACCCGGACGGCCGCGTCATGCTTGTGGGCGAAGCGCCCGGGGCAGACGAGGACCGGATCGGAAAGCCGTTCATGGGCCGGTCCGGCCAGCTCCTCGACCGCATGCTCGCGACCATCGGGCTCGACCGCACCCAGGTCTACGTCGCCAACATCGTGCCATGGCGTCCGCCGGGCAATCGCACGCCGACCCCGCAGGAAATCGCCATCTGCAAGCCGTTCATCGCGCGGCAGATCGAGCTGGCAAGCCCGGAATTCGTGCTCTGCCTCGGCGGTCCCGCCGCCCAGAACCTGCTCGGCCTCAAGGACGGCATCCTGCGCACGCGCGGCCGCTGGTTCACCTACAAGACGGAGGATGGGCGGGAGATGAGGGCTCTGCCGACCCTGCATCCGGCCTATCTGCTGCGCCAACCCCTGCAGAAGCGGCTCGGCTGGCGGGATTTCCAGGCTCTGAGGCGCGCCCTCGACGGCCGGGAGTAAGAGGCTCTCGCGGTCCGGCTCGGAACCGGTCTATATGCTTAAGCCTTAAGCATCTGCGGCAAGGAATGCCGCTGCCGGAAGGTGGATCATGCGCTGGGAAGATTTTCGAACCTCGTCCAATGTTGAAGACCGTCGCGGCATGGGCATGGGCGGAGCGGGCGGCCTCGGTATCGGAACCATCGTGATCCTCGGCCTTGTCGGCTGGGCGCTCGGGATCGATCCACGCATCCTCATCGGCGGCGCCGAGATGATGACGGGCGGCGGCTCCGGTTATCAGCAGCAACAGCAGGGGCGCCAGGGCACACCGCAGGATGAAGCCGGCCGCTTTGCCTCCGCCATCCTCGGCAACACGGAAGACGTGTGGAAAGAGGTTCTGCCCCAGCAGGCCAACCGGCAATATCAGGCACCGAAGCTCGTGCTCTTCTCGGATGCGACCCGCTCCGGCTGCGGCGGCGCGCAATCGGCCATGGGGCCGTTCTACTGCCCGCTCGACCAGACCGTTTACATCGACCTGTCCTTCTTCCAGGAAATGCAGCAGCGCTTTCGCGCGGGTGGCGATTTCGCCTATGCCTATGTGTTGGCCCACGAGGTCGGCCATCACGTGGAGAACCAGCTCGGCATCCTGCCCCGCGTGCAGGAACGCCAGCAGCAGGTCGGACGGGCCGAGGCCAACCAGCTCTCCGTTCGCGTCGAGCTGATGGCGGATTGCCTCGCGGGCGTCTGGGCGCACCATTCCAACCAGCGCTGGCAATCGCTCGAACAGGGCGACATCGAGGAGGCGATCCGCGCCGCCGAGGCCATCGGCGACGACCGGCTGCAGAAGCAGAGCCAAGGGCGCGTGGTCCCCGACAGCTTCACCCACGGCTCCTCCGAGCAGCGCATGCGCTGGCTCACCACGGGTTTGAAAAGCGGCTCGATCCAGGCCTGCGATACGTTCCGGGCGGCGAAGCTTTAATTCAGTCCCACGTCGTCATCCCGGACGGCGAAAGCCGATCCGGGATCGTTACCAGGATAAAGCGACATTCTCGTCTCGCGATCCCGGATCTTCGCTGCGCTCCGTCCGGGATGACGGCAGTGGATACATAAGCGCCTCTGCGCTAGAAAACGTCTATCAGACGAGAGCCTTCCATGCCCGGCATCGACGACACGCTCCCCTTCATTCCTCTCGGCATCGCAGTGCTGACCATCTCCGACACGCGCTCGCTCGATGAGGACAGATCGGGCACGACGCTCGCCGAGCGCCTCACCTCTGCAGGGCATCGCTTGGCCGACAGAGCCATCGTGACCGACGACGTGGACGCCATTCGCGGTGCGGTTCAGGGCTGGATCGCCGATTCCACTATCGACGTGGTCATCACCACGGGCGGCACGGGCTTTACCGGCCGCGACGTGACGCCGGAGGCCATCGAGCCCCTGTTCGACAAGCGGATGGAGGGCTTCTCCGCCGTCTTCCACCGCATCTCCTACGACAAGATCGGCACCTCGACGATCCAGTCGCGGGCAACCGCCGGCGTTTCCGGCACGACCTTCATCTTCGTGCTGCCGGGCTCGCCCGGCGCCTGCAAGGATGCCTGGGACGGCATTCTGTCGACGCAGCTCGACTACCGCTATCGGCCGTGCAATTTCGTCGAGATCATGCCGCGCCTCGACGAACATCTGAAGCGGGGCAAGCTGAGAGGCTGATTATCCGAAGACCGGGTCGCGCTCGATGGTGGCGGACAGCCGCACGGGCATGCGGGCCCTTACCTCTTTCAACAGCACCCGGCGGTGAACCAGATCGCCGGCGCGCACCTTTGAATCGGCGAACAGGTTGGTGAGAGCACTCGCCACGCCGCCGCGCCGACGCCGCATTCTGGCAAGTCCTTGCTCGGGCTTGGAGAGCGCCACGAACCGGTCGAGCACCCGGATCCAGCCCTCCTGCGGAATGTCGCCGTCGTCGAGGCACAAGAGCCAGTCGCGCCGCGCGGCCTTCGCCCCCTCGATCCAGGCGCTGCGCTCCGCAATCACCAGGGTCGCCCCGGCGGCATCGGCCACCTCCGCCAGAACGTCATCCTGCCTATCCGCTAGGATGACGGCATCGCCGATCAGCCCGGCGGCGACGGCCGGGACGAGGGCGCTCAGGGTGGCGGCAAGGGCTTCAGGCCCATGGGAGACGCGGACGAGAACGGTAATCATATGAACACTATAATGGCTCTGCTCCCTTCCGTCGCTAGGACATTCTCGACTCGGCGCTCTTGATTTTGTTCCTGTTTTGTTCTTAAGCTTGGGACTTCCGACACAGATTCGTTCGAGGCCGCCATGAGCGTTCGCGCCAAAGACCCCGCCCGCGATCCTTTCCGCAACCGGCCTGTAAAGCGCACCCCTCTGGAAGCCGCTGAGGCCGCGCGGCGGCGCATGGACGATCCGGCCTACAGGGTCGAGGTGGAGCGCCGCCGGGGCCGGGGCGCCTCCGCCAATCCGTCCGGCCGCTATGAGCCGGCGCAGCGCGAAGCCTTCGACGACGGCTGGGATCTCGAGGAGGAGTTCCCCGCCCTGCCGACCGAGGTCATTCTCGAGAAGCCGCGCACGATCATCACCAGGAACGACTCGCCCGACATCCTGTTCGAGAAGTCGATCAACCCCTATCGTGGCTGCGAGCACGGCTGCTCCTATTGCTTCGCGAGGCCCACCCACGCCTTCCAGGGGCTGTCCTCCGGGCTCGACTTCGAGACCAAGATCTTTGCGAAGCCCAATGCGGCGGAATTGCTGGAAAAGGAGCTGCGGGCCTCGAACTACCAGCCGACGACGATCGCGCTCGGCTCCAACACCGACCCTTACCAGCCGGTGGAGCGCCGCTTCCGCATCACGCGGTCCATCCTCGACGTGCTGAACCGGATGAATCATCCCGTCGGCATCGTGACGAAATCGGCCCTCGTGACCCGCGACATCGACATCCTGAGCCGGATGGCCGCAAAGCAGCTCGCCAAGGTGGCGATCTCGGTCACGACGCTCGACCCGAAGCTCGCCCGGTGCATGGAGCCCCGCGCCGCCGCTCCGGCCAAGCGCCTGGATACGATCCGCAAGCTGTCCGAGGCCGGAATTCCCGTGACGGTGCTGGTCGCTCCCATCATTCCGGCGATCAACGATCACGAGATCGAGGCGATCCTGAAGGCCTGCGCCGAAGCCGGTGCGCAGGAGGCGGGCTACGTGCTCCTGCGCCTCCCTCACGACCTCAAGGACCTGATGCGCGACTGGCTCGCCGAGCATTACCCGGACAAGCTCAAGCACGTCTTCACGCTCCTGCAGGAGGCGCGCGGCGGCAAGGATTACGATGCCGAGTGGAGCACCCGCCAATCCGGCATCGGCCCCTATGCCTGGATGCTGGGCCGCCGATTCGAGACCACATCCGAACGGCTTGGACTGAACAAGCGGAACCTGAGGCTCAGAAAGGACCTGTTCCAGGTGCCGCCGAAGGAGACGGGGCAGTTGAGTTTGTTCTAGTTGCATCCCCTCCACGTCATGGCCGGGCTCGTCCCGGCCATCCCGCTTCAGTGAAGCGCCGCACCTTACCGATCGAGATCACCGGCACGAGGCCGGTGATGACGTGAGGTGCGACTCTCCTGTCCACGCATGAGGGATGACAGCGCCCCACGTTCCCGCTTTCATCCCGCCCATGACAGACCCGATTCGCCTGAAGCAGAAACCCGGCCTCGGCCTCGGCCGCGAGTTGTCCGCCCGCGCGCAGGGTTTCACCTGCATCGCCGGCCTCGACGAGGTCGGGCGCGGGCCGCTGGCGGGGCCGGTGGTGTCGGCGGCGGTCGTGCTCGATCTCGACAACGTGCCGAAGGGCCTGGCCGATTCGAAGGCCCTGACGGCGACCAGGCGCGAGGCCCTGTTTGCGGAGATTGTCGCGAAGTCCCATGTGGGCATCGCGTCGGTGTCGCATCAGGAAATCGACACCATCAACATCCGCCAAGCCTCCCTGCTCGCCATGTGCCGGGCGCTTGCCGCGCTTCCCTGCAAGCCCGACATGGCCTTCGTCGACGGCAACGACGCGCCGGCCCTGCCCTGTGCGACGGAAGCGGTCATCAAGGGTGATTCGTCCATCGCGTCGATCGCGGCGGCATCCATCGTGGCGAAGGTGGTCCGCGACCGCATGATGGCGCGGCTCGGGAACGCTTACCCGGCCTATGGTTTTGCCAGCAATGCGGGCTACAGCACGAAGGCGCATCTTAGCGTGATCGCCAGCGAGGGCCCCTGCCCGTTCCATCGCCTGAGTTTCTCGCCTCTGCGCCAAGGGTTACTGGACCTGTAACCTCCCTTAACGCTGATTAACGAAAAAATTCAATATTTTCAATGCGTAGGCAAGTTTTGCCGATCCAAAATATTTGGACTTTCTCGCATTTGGAAACCTCCTCTTTACCCTATCCGATCATGATCCTGAGTGTCAGTTGCGTAACCGGTGATCACCCATGGGTACCTTGCGTACCGGGGCTGCCGGCGCCGCCTCCCGGATCCATGTCTCGCGTACCGGGCGGTCTGCGCCGGCACCTCGGACGGGGCGTAAATCGCCCCTCTCCGTTCTGCCGCCGTCTCTTCCTCTCAATGAGATTCTTCTCGGCGACTGCATCGCCAATCTCGAGAAGCTTCCGCCTGAGAGCGTGGACGTGGTCTTCGCGGATCCGCCTTACAATCTCCAGCTCGAACAGGCGCTGACGCGCCCGGACCAGAGCCTCGTCGATGCCGTCGACGACGACTGGGACAAGTTCGCGAGCTTTGCCGATTACGACGCGTTCACCCGCGCGTGGCTTCTCGCCGTGCGCCGCGTGATGAAGAAGAACGCGACACTCTGGGTCATCGGCTCCTATCACAACATCTTCCGCGTCGGCTCAGCCCTGCAGGATCTCAATTTCTGGATCCTCAACGACATCGTTTGGCGCAAGGCCAATCCGATGCCGAACTTCAAGGGCCGCCGCTTCACGAACGCGCACGAGACCATGATCTGGGCCTCGAAGAGCGCGGAGTCGAAGGGCTACACCTTCCATTACGATGCGCTCAAGGCCGGAAACGAAGACGTGCAGATGCGCTCGGACTGGTTCCTCCCGATCTGCACCGGCGACGAGCGCCTGAAGGATGCGCAGGGGCGCAAGGTTCACCCGACACAGAAGCCCGAGGCCCTGCTCGCGCGCATCCTGCTGTCCTCGTCCAACCCGGGCGACGTGGTGCTCGACCCCTTCTTCGGTTCCGGCACGACGGGCGCCGTCGCCAAGATGCTGGGCCGCAACTTCATTGGCCTGGAGCGGGATTCGACCTACGCCAAGGCGGCACGGGCGCGAATCGACGCGGTCGAGCCGCTCTCCGACGTGTCGATTGCGGCAGCGCCGGAGAAGCGCACGGAAGTGCGCGTGCCGTTCCTGTCGCTCATCGAGGCCGGCCTCGTGAAGGCGGGCGAGACCCTGGTGGACGAGCGCCGCCGCCACAAGGCGGTGGTGCGCGCCGACGGGACGCTCGCTCTCGGCGCCATCGTAGGCTCGATCCACAAGATCGGGGCCCTGACCCAGGGGTTTCCGTCCTGCAACGGTTGGACCTTCTGGAACGTGGAGCGTGGCGGAAAGCTCATCTCCATCGACGAGTTCCGGGCGAAGGTGCGCGCCGAAATGGCCGCTTGACCTTTGCGGCGAATTGGATTTTCGAGAGGGCCAGCCGAAAGCTGGCCCTTTTCGTTTGCCGCACTAACCTATCGTCACAGAGGCGTCATCCAAGACCGCTAGCGCATCGTGCGGAAAAGTGGATCCGGTTTTCCGCGCCGAGCGATGCGCTCTTCAAAAGAAGGGAGCATCGGATGGATCCCAAAAGTGCCATCCACTTTTGGGTCCGATGCTCAGGCGGGGAAGCCTTACCGAAAGAGAGGAACTGCCCCGTGTCCTTCAAGCGCCTCCTGCCTCTGCTCGCCGTTCTGGTGCCCACCTTCGCGCAGGCCCAGGGCCTCTCCGGCAACCTCGTCCTGTATACGAGCCAGCCCAACACCGACGCACAGCAGACCATTGACGCTTTCAAGGCCAAGAATCCTGGCGTCAACGTCACCTTCGTGCGCGACGGAACGCCGAAGATCCTCGCCAAGCTCAGCGCCGAGTTCGAGGCCGGACAACCCCAGGCCGACGTGCTGCTGATTGCCGACAGCGTCACCATGGAGGGCCTGAAGAAGGAGGACCGCCTGCTGGCGCACGAGAGAGCCGACGTCTCGGCTTATCCGGCGGGCACGCACGATCCGCAAAAATTCTGGTTCGCCACCAAGCTGATCACCACGGGCATCGCCTATAACACGAAAGCGACCTTCAAGCCTTCCTCCTGGCAGGATTTGACGAGGCCGGAGGTCAAGGGCCAACTCGTGATGCCGAGTCCGCTCACCTCGGGTGCGGCCCTCATCCACGCCGCGACGCTCACCGGACATATGGACGGCGGCTGGAAATACTACGAGGCGCTCAAGGACAACGATGCCGTCGCCGGCGGCGGCAATGGCGATGTGCTCAAGCAGGTAGCGGGTGGCCAGAAGCTCTACGGCGTCATCGTCGACTACATGCCGATCCGCGAGAAGGCCAAGGGCGCTCCAGTCGAGTTCGTGTTCCCGAAGGAAGGCGTCTCGGCGGTGTCCGAACCCGTCGCTATTCTCAAGAGCACGAAGAATCCGGACGCGGCTCGCGCCTTCGTCGATTTCCTGCTTTCGAAGGAAGGACAGGAACTGGCGCTGAAGCAAGGCTACATCGCAGCCCATCCCGCCGTCGCCCTGCCCGCGGGCTATCCGGCGCGCGAAGAGATCAAGGTCATGAGCTTCGACGCGGCCAAAGCGCTCGCCGACGAGACCAAGAACAAGGCGGCCTTCGCCGACATCTTCGGACAGTGAGACATCGCATTCAGACCAAGTCATTCCTGGAGCGGGGAGGTTTCGGCCTTCTCGCTCTTGTCGCTTTGCTCGTCTTCGCCTTCGATGTCCTGCCCGCCCTGCGATTGCTGATCGCCGCGCTCTTTCCCGGCGGCGTCCTCAATCCGGATATCATGCTCGCGGCGCTCTCCAGCCGTGCCGCCATGAACGCGGCGCGCGCGACGCTGGAAACGGCGCTTCTGTCGACGCTGCTGGCGCTGCCTCTCGGCACGGCCATGGCGCTTGTCCTCGGCATCACCGACACCCGCAAGCGCCGCATCGCGTCGTTTCTCTTCGTCCTGTCGGTGATGATCTCGCCCCAGGTGATCGCGCTCGCCTTTCTGCACCTCGTCGGTCCGGCCTCACCGATCCTGAATGCGCTGGGACTTGCACCGGAAGCAGGCAGCGCCAACCCGATGCTCGGGCGCGGCGGCATCATTCTGGTGCTCGGCCTGCATCATGCACCGCTCGTCTATGTGGTGATGAGCGCAGGTTTGAAGCGCATTCCACTTGCCGTCGTCGAAGCGGCCCGCATCGACGGCGCGCGGCCTATCGATATCATGACCGACCACCTGATGCCGTTGCTGCGCCCGCATCTCGTCAGCGCGGCCCTGCTCGCTTTCGTAGCCGGGATCGGCAATTTCGGCATTCCGGCGCTTCTCGGCGCACCGGTGAACTACCTGACGCTTCCCGTTCTCATCTACCGGCGCCTGTCGAGCTTCGGCACCGGCATGATCGGCGACGTGTCGGCCCTCGGTCTTCTCGTCGCGGCCATCGCCATCGTGTGCGTTGCCGCAAGCCAGTTTCTCACGCGCAAGGATGCCGTGCATCTGGACGAAGACACGCCCCTGAAGCCGTTCTGGTTTCTCGGCCGTGCGCGCATTGCGGCCGAAATCTTCGTCGGTGCCGTCCTGGTCACGACCCTTGTTCTTCCGATCCTGTCGCTCATGGCATCGGCTCTCGTCCCGTCCTACGGCATGCCTCTTTCCTTCGCGACGATCACCTTCGACAATTTCGTCGAGGTGCTGGCGCGTCAGGACGTCACGATCCGCGCCTTCACGAACTCGCTGCTCTATGCCGGTGGAGCGGCATTGCTCCTGTCCTTGGTCGTCGTGCCTGTCGCCTATGGGCTGATCCGCCTGATGGGGCGATGGAGAATCCTCGCGGCATCGCTCCTCGAAATCGCCTACGTGCTGCCCGGCATCGTGCTGGCCATCGCGTGCATTCTGCTCTTCTTGAAGCCGTTGCCGCTCGTGCGCGTCTCGCTCTACGCGACGCCGTGGATCATCGTCTTCGCCTATCTCGCCCGCTTCCTCTCGGTGGCGCTGAAACCCGTGCTCGCGGGCATGGCGCAGGTCGATGTCGCCCAGGAGGAAGCCGCAGCCATTGACGGTGCACGTCTGGCGCAACGGCTCTTCGGCATCGTGCTCCCCTCCCTGCTTCCCGCCGCCGTCGCTGGCGGATTGATGGCGTTCCTGCTCGCCTTCAGCGAACTCACGGTCTCGGCCCTGCTCTGGTCGGCCGGGACAGAGACCATCGGGGTGGTACTCTACAATCTCGAGGAAGCGGGCCTTGCGAGCCAAGCCTCGGCAATCGCCATCGTCATCGTCGCCGTGGTGACCGTTGCCATGCTCGTCCTCGATGCATTGGGCAAGTATCTCCCCGAGGGGGCCCTGCCCTGGCAATGCGAGATCGAAAGCGATGGGCGTATGCAGAGGCAGGCTTTTCAGGCGCCCGCTCGCTCTGCCGCAATCAGCCGGCTCGAACCCAAGGCCGCATTGAGCTGAGTGTTCCACTTCCTCCAGATACGGCTCGCCGGGAATGATGCTCTCCGATGTCATGGCCGGCCTTGTGCCGGCCATCCCGATAAGGAAAAGCGCCGCACTTTCTCGAATCGAGATCACCGGCACGAGGCCGGTGATGACGTGCGGAGTGATCGTGCGACATCGCCTCCATCAAAACTGAACGGGTCTCTCACGCTCCTGGCGGGCTGTGAGGGAACGGCCCTTGCACGATAGTGCGGCTTGTCCCCTTAGCCGGAACATCCCCCTATGCCGAACCCGGTCCAACGCTTTAGCATCCTGTCATGGCTTCTTCGTCTCTCGACCCCTTCCGCCTCGCCTTTTCCGAACCGTCCTGGGACGACCTGCGGATCTTTCTCGCCGTGGTGGCTCATGGATCGATGAACAGCGCCGCCAAGGCGCTCGGCCAGAGCCAGCCGACCATCGCGCGGCGCATCAAGGTGCTGGAGGAGACGTTGGGCCTCAGCCTCTTTCAGCGCGGGCCGAATAATCTCGAATTGACGGAAGCAGGCGATGCCATCCTCGAAGCGGCGGGCCCCATGGGGGACGCCGCCGCCGTCGTGTCGCGGACAGCCGCGGCCTACAGGCCCGATCCCGACGCGCCTGTACGGATCACGGCCACCGCCTCGGTGACCCTGTTCCTGTCGCTTTACGCGGCACAGCTTCACGAGGCCGCAGCCCCCGTGGAGATCGCCTATATCCCGACCCGCCGCAGGCTCGATCTCGCCTCGGGCGAGGCCGATATCGGCCTGCGGATGCGCAGCCTGCCGGAGGGCACGGACGATCTCGTGGCGAGGAAAATCGGCCAGATCGCCTTTGCCATGTATGCCCGCACGGAAAATCCCATGGCGGTCATCGCGCCGCCGGAAGACCCAACGCTTTCGCGTCAGGCCGCCTATGTGGCCGAGTTCGCCCAGGGACGCACCATCGCGGCGCGCATCGGCGACATGCCGATCCGCTACCAGGCGGCCAAAGCAGGGCTCGGCGCCGCCTTCCTTCCCTGCTGGCTCGGTGATTCGGACTCCGACCTCATCCAGATCACGAAGCCGGAGGGCGACCTGATCGAGGACGTCTTCCTCGTCATGCACCGGCGCAGCCGGAACCGCCCTAACGTGACGCGGGTGGCGAATGCCCTGGCGGCGCTGTTCAAGAAGAACCAGAAGGCGCTGATCGGCGCCTGATCAATCCTTTGCGGAAGCCTTCGCCTTCCCGCCCGGGATCTCCCCCAGCGCATGCACCAGCACCTTCTTCATGGCGCCGGGCAGCGCCTCCTCGTGCAGCTGAAGGCGCGGCATCCAGCGCATGTCCTCGGGCGCCGGCGTCCCCTTCGCGACCTTCGCGAACAGCACCGTGAGTTCCAGGGGGAAATGGGTGAAGACGTGTTTCACCGTACCCGGCAGGCGCTGCCAGCGGGCCTCGATGGGTGCGTCGAGCACGGCGCGGGAGGGCTCGTAATCCGGCTCCCAGGCGCTCGTCGGCGGCTCGACCATGCCGCCGAGAAGCCCCTGCGGCGGGCGGGTGCGGAGCAGGATCGTGTCGTCGGCGCGCAGAACCACGAAGGCCGCGCCTTTGCGCAGCTGCCCGCTTTCCTTCTTCTGCTTTCTAGGGAAGGTTTCCTGTAGGCCCTCCGCCCGGGCCTTGCAGGGCACCATCCACGGGCAGAGCGCGCAGGCCGGGCGCTTGGGCGTGCAGATGGTGGCGCCGAGATCCATGACGGCCTGGGCGAAATCGCCCGGCCGGTCCTCTGGCACCAGGTCCTCGGTGAGGGAGCGGATCACGGGCTTGGCCTTCGGCAGCGGTTCCTCGACCATGAAGATGCGGGCCATGACCCGCTCCACGTTGCCGTCCACCGCGGCGGCCTTCTCGTTGAACGCGATGGCCGCGACGGCTGCCGCCGTATAGGCGCCGATGCCGGGAAGCTTTAGAAGTTCGGCCTCCGTCCCTGGAAAATGCCCGCCATGCTGATCCACGACCGCCTTGGCGCAGGCATGGAGGTTGCGGGCGCGGGAATAATAGCCGAGCCCCGCCCAGGCCTGCATCACCGCCTCCGAGGGCGCCTCGGCCAAGGCTTCAACACTCGGAAACCGTTCGAGAAAACTCAGGTAATAGGGTCTGACCGCCGCCACCGTCGTCTGCTGCAGCATGATCTCGGAGAGCCAGACGCGGTAGGGATCCGCCGTCACGCCGGGCTTGGCGCGCCACGGCAGGTCCCGCCGGTGACGGTCGTACCAGGCGAGAAGATCCTGCGGGTCGGGCTTGGTCGCGCTCGGGGCGGGCGTTAACATGGGATTCGGAATAGCGTTCTACACGGAATATTCCAACGCGGCTTTTGGACATTCAACATGAGACGACCGAGGCCTCTTGCCCGCCCCCTTGCCGAGTTTCTCGACGTCTGCCTGTCCCCCAGCTTGGCGGCGCAAGGCTTTGCGACCTCCGACATCATCATGGCCTGGCCCGATATCGTCGGCGAGCGGCTCTCCGCCTTCACCCAGCCGCTCAAGATTGAGTGGAAGCGGAAAGCCCCCCATGCCGATCCGGAGGCACGACCCGATCCGGCCACCCTCGTGATCCGGGTCGAGAGCGCCTTCGCCCTTGAGCTCCAGCACTTGGCTCCCACCGTCATCGACCGGGTGAACACCTATTACGGCTGGCGCTGCATCGGGAAGCTGGTGCTGAAACAAGGCCCCGTGCGGCGGGTCGAGAAGAAGCGCCCGGCCCCCCGCCCCCTTACCCCTGCGGAGAGGGAGAAGGTGGACAAGGCCGTCGGGCCGATCGAGGAGGAATCCTTGAAGGCGGCCCTTGACCGGCTGGGCCAGGCCATCGTCAGCTCCGGTTCACGCACGAAAGCGTGAGATATTGGGCGCTTGCCTCCAAGGCCAAGTCATTCTACCGCAGGACGAAATCTCTTCAGGAGCTTCCCCACGATGATCACCCGGCGTCAGACGCTTCAGCTTCTCGGAACCGCAGCCGCGACCGTCTATTTCGGCATGAGCCTTCCGGCCCTCGCCCAGAACGTGTCCGTTCAGGACCTCGCGGTCCAGGGGCCGCTGGGCGATATCGCGCTCGGCCCTGCCGACGCCAAGGTGACGATTATCGAGTACGCCTCGATGACCTGCTCCCACTGCGCCCACTTCCATGCCACGACCTGGCCCGAGCTGAAGAAGCGGTACATCGATACCGGCAAGATCCGCTTCGTCCTGCGCGAATTCCCGCTCGATCCATTGGCTACGGCCGGTTTCATGCTCGCCCGTTGCGACGGCAACGACAAGTACTACCCGATCACGGACCTGCTCTTCGACCAGCAGAAGAACTGGGCTTTCGTCGACAAACCCCTCGATGCTCTCCGGGCCATGCTCAAGCAGGCAGGTTTTTCACAGGAAAAATTTGATGCTTGCCTCAAGGACCAGAAACTATATGACGCAGTCAACGCGGTGAAGAACCGGGCAATGGAGCAGTTCAAGGTAGACTCCACGCCCACTTTCTTCATCAATGGTCAGCGCCATCCTGGAGCCCTGTCGATCGATGAGCTTGAGAAGATCATCAAGCCGATGCTCGGAGAGTAAGCTCCGCTACCCTGCCCCTCGGGCATCGGGCCCAAAAGTGGTGCCCACTTTTGGGGTCAATCCGATGCCCTCTCCCTTGATGCGCACATCGTTCGAGGCGGAAAACCGGATCCACTTTTCGCTGGCGCGGCCCGCTGGGTCCGCACGATGTGCTAGCGGGCGGGACGGAAAGGCGCGTCCATGAAGCTGACGCGCCTTCGCATTGCAGGCTTCAAGACCTTCGTCGAGCCGACTGACTTCCTGATCGAGCCGGGCCTGACCGGCGTCGTCGGCCCGAACGGCTGCGGCAAGTCCAACCTCGTCGAGGCCCTGCGCTGGGTCATGGGGGAGAACTCCCACAAGAACATGCGCGCCACGGGGATGGACGACGTCATCTTCTCCGGCTCCTCCGGTTCGGGGAGCCGTCCGGCCCGGAACTGGGCCGAGGTGATGCTCACCATCGATAATACCGGGCGCACGGCCCCGGCCGCCTTCAACGATACGGACCTGCTGGAAATCTCTCGTAAGATCGAGCGCGAGGAAGGCTCGACCTACCGGGTCAACGGCAAGGAAGTTCGCGCCCGCGACGTGCAGATCCTGTTCGCAGATGCCGCGACCGGCGCCCGGTCCCCGGCCCTCGTCCGCCAGGGCCAGATCAGCGAGATCATCTCCGCCAAGCCCCAGGCCCGTCGCCGCATCCTGGAAGATGCCGCCGGCATCGCCGGTCTCCATGCCCGTCGGCATGAGGCGGAGCTGCGCCTCAAGGCCGCCGAGGACAACCTCGTCCGTGTCGAGGACGTGATCCGCGAGCTGGAAAGCCAGATCGAGAGCCTAAAGCGCCAGGGCCGTCAGGCCTCCCGCTACAAGAACCTTTCGGCCGAGATCCGCCGCCTCGAAGCGCTGATTTACGCCATCAGCTTCGCCGACGCGCGCGAGCAGGCCGCCACCGCCGAACGGCAGGTCGCCGAGGATCTCAAGGCCGTCGCCGACGCCACCGAGGAGCAGACCCGGGCCGCCACGGCCCAGGCGGTCGCCGCCCATGGCCTGCCGGCCCTGCGGCAGGCGGAGGCCGCCGCAGCAGCCGCCCTGCAGCGCCTGACCCATGCCCGGAACGAGCTCGAATCGGAAGAGCGCCGTTCCAAGGAACGCGTGGTCGAGCTCGAGCGCCATATCGGAGACCTCAATCGCGACATCGCCCGCGAGGCGGCGCAGCGCACGGATGCCGAGGCCACCATCGAACGGCTTCAGTCCGAGGCGGCAGAGATTGCGCTCACCACCGACGGGGCGGACGATGTCCGCGCTGAGGCCGAGGAGCGCCTTCAGACGGCCGAGGCGGAGCTGGCGGAAGCCGAATCGGCCTTGAGCGCCCTTCAGGCCCAGACGTCCGACCTCAACGCCCGCCGGGCCGCCCTGGAGCGCGCCGTGCGCGAGGAGATGGAGCGCGCCTCCCGTTTCCGATCCGAGAAGGAGCGGCTCGAACGCGAGATCGCCGCGCTCTCCGCTTCGCCCGAGGATGGCCCCTCCCTCGACGACCTGCGTGAGGAAGCGGCGATTGCCGAGGAAACAGCGCATGGCGCTGAAGAATCGGTGATCGAGGCGCGCGAGACCCTGTCGGCTGTCCGCGAGGCCGAGAATCGCCTGCGACAGCCCCTCAACGAGGCCGAGCGGACGGCCCAGCGCCTGGAAACCGAGGCGCGCACCCTCGCCAAGCTCGTCACCTCCGCGACGGGCGACCTCTGGCCCCCGGCGGTCGACCAGATCACGGTTCGGAAGGGCTACGAGACGGCCCTGGGCGCCGCTCTTGGCGACGATCTCGAAGCCTCGATCAACCCTTCGGCTCCTCACCACTGGGCCGAAACCAATTCCGGCGAGAGCGACCCTGCCCTTCCGGAAGGCGTCGTCTCCCTGGCGGACCTCTCTCAGGCCCCTGCTCAGCTTCAGCGCCGGCTGCGCCAGATCGGCGTGGTGAGCAAGGCCGATGGCCTGCGCCTGCGCGGCCTCCTGAAGCCCGGTCAGCGCCTCGTTACCGAAGAGGGCGACCTCTGGCGTTGGGACGGCTTTACGGCCGCCGCCGAAGCGCCTTCCCCGGCCGCCCGCCGCCTGGCGGAAAAGAATCGCCTCGGCGACCTGGAACGTGAGGCAGCTTCAGCCCGCGAACAGGCCGAACATCTGCGCCAGGAGGCCGAAGCGGCCCTCGAGGCCGTCCGCAAGGCTGCCTCCCATGAGATGCAGGCCATCGAGGCCGCGCGCCAGACCCGGCAGGCGCTCGATGCCGCCCGGACGCGACTGACCGCGGCCGAGCGCAAGGAGGCCGAACTCGGCCAGCGCCGCTCGGCCCTGCAAGAGGGCCTCGCCCGTCTGAGCGAGAGCGAGGCGGAAGCCCTTGAGCGTGTGCAGGATGCCGAAGGTGCCCTGCAGGACCTCGCCCCCGCGCCCGATCTCGAAAGCCGCCTGCTCGAAGAACGCACCCGGGTGGCGGAGCGCCGGGCCGCCGCCTCCGAGGCGCGCGCCGCCCTCCAGTCCCTCATGCATGAGGGGGAACTGCGCCGCCGCAGGCAGGAGTCGATTGCCGCCGATATCCGCCTCTGGACCGAGCGCGTTGCCCGTGCGGCCAGGGCTTTCGAGGATCTGGGCGAACGCTTGGAGCGTGCCCAGGACGAGCACCAGCGCCTGCTGGAGGCTCCCGATACCTACCTTCAGCGCCGCCGCGCCCTCCTGGCCGAGGTCGAAGAGGCTGAGGCGAAGCGCAAGGAAGCCGCCGATCACCTCGCCGATGCGGAGACGAGCCTCGCCGAGTCGGACCGGGCCGCCCGCGCCGCCCTCGAGGCGCTGTCGGCCGCCCGCGAGGGGCGCGCCGGTTCTCAGGCCCGCCACGAAGCGGCCGTTGCCCGCCTGGCCGAGATCACCCGCAATATCGCCGAGAACCTGGAGACGACGCCGGCCGGGCTCATCGAGCTTGCGGGCCTGAAGGAAGGCTTCGAGCTGCCCTCCCATGGGGAGATCGAATCCAAGCTGCACTCCCTCAAGAGCGACCGGGAGCGCCTCGGCGCCGTGAACCTGCGCGCCGACGAGGAGCTGACCGAACTCGAGACCAAGTACAACAACATCGCCGGCGAGCGGGATGACCTTGTCGAGGCCATCAAGCGCCTGCGCCAGGCCATCGGCAGCCTCAACCGCGAGGGCCGGGAGCGCCTGCTCGCCGCCTTCGACGTGGTGAACAATCACTTCAAGCAGCTTTTCTCCACCCTGTTCGGCGGCGGCACGGCGGAATTGACCCTGGTCGATTCGGACGACCCGCTGGAAGCGGGCCTCGAAATTCTCGCCCGTCCGCCCGGCAAGAAGCCGCAGAGCATGACCCTGCTCTCGGGCGGCGAGCAGGCCCTGACGGCCACGGCGCTGATCTTCGCGGTGTTCCTCACGAATCCATCGCCGATCTGCGTGCTCGACGAGGTGGATGCGCCGCTCGACGATGCCAACGTAGAGCGCTACTGCGCGCTCCTGGAGGACATGTCCCGCCAGACCGAGACGCGGTTCGTGGTCATCACCCACAACCCGATCACCATGGCCCGGATGGACCGCCTCTTCGGCGTCACCATGGCCGAACGGGGCGTGTCGCAGCTCGTCTCCGTCGATCTGCAGAGCGCCGAGCGCATTCTTGAGGTAGCTTAAGGCTTTCAGCCTCGCCTTGCTCCGGCCTCAAAAACATGTGCGCTTTCGGCCGAAAGCCGCCCGAAAACAGCGTTTTATAAGCCATTTCAATTATTTAGATCTTTTTAGACGCTTCTTGACAGGGTGGACCCCCGCTCATATGGTGCGCCCGGCTTTCGGGGCTGGGCTTCCAAGCATTTTCCCGCAACGCTTCAAAGGAGATCGCAATGGCGGACCCCAACGAGCGGAACGGAGACGATGAGCGGAAACCGGGCAGCGCCGACGATGCCGACCTGTCTGCGAGACTGCAATCGCTCGACGCACGGATCTCCCATGCATCCGCGCAGCGAGCCGAAGCGGAACCTCGCCCCCGCCCGACGTCCGATTCCAGCGCTCTCGGTCAAGCCTTCAGGCTCTCGGCCGAATTCGTTGCAGGAGTGGCCGCCGGAGGAATTCTGGGTTGGATTGTCGACCGTTTGTTTGGGACTTCCCCTTGGGGTCTGATCGTTTGTCTGATACTCGGCTTCTGCGCCGGGATGCTCAATCTGATGCGAGCAGCCGGGATGGTCAAATCCGCCCGGTATGACGACAAGCGGTGACGGACTTCGAACGCCGAACGGCAATTGATAACATCGAACTTTGAGAGCGGATCATGGCGAGCCCGATCGAACAATTCCAGATCAAGCCCATCATTCCGGTTATCAATTTCACCAATTCGTCCCTGTTCATGATCGGCGCTGCCGCCGTGATCGTGGGCGGCCTGCTGCTGGCGACCCGCAAGCGCGCCGTCGTTCCGGGCCGCGCCCAGTCCGTGGCGGAAGTCCTGCACGATTTCGTCGCCAACACGCTGGTCGATGCGACAGGCAAGGAGGGGATGAAGTTCTTCCCCCTCGTCTTCTCCCTCTTCATGTTCGTGCTGACCGCGAACATGCTCGGCATGATCCCGGGCTTCTTCACGGTCACCAGCCACATCATCGTCACCTTCGCCCTCGCCCTGCTCGTCATCGGCACGGTCGTGGTCTACGGTTTCATGAAGCACGGCACCCACTTCCTCGGCCTTTTCGTGCCGTCGGGCGTGCCGGCATGGCTCCTGCCCTTCATCGTGGTGATCGAGCTCATCTCGTTCCTCTCGCGCCCGATCTCACTCAGCCTGCGTCTCTTCGCGAACATGCTCGCGGGACACATCGCGCTGAAGGTTTTCGCAGGCTTTGTCGTCAGTCTCCTGGCTGCCGGCGGGGCCCTGACGATCCTCGCTCCGCTGCCGCTTCTCATGGCGGTTGCCCTCATGGCGCTCGAGTTCCTCGTCGCCGCTCTGCAGGCCTACGTCTTCACGGTGTTGACCTGCATCTACCTCAACGACGCGCTGCACCCGGGCCACTAGGTCTGCGCTGAGTTACACCTTCCCTCCCGATCACAGTATTCCCAAGGAGATCACAATGGATCCGGTTGCTTTCAAGTACCTCGGCGCGGGCCTCGCCTGCATCGGCATGGGTCTCGCCGCTATGGGCGTTGGCAACATCTTCGGTAACTTCCTCTCCGGCGCTCTGCGCAACCCGTCGGCTGCCGACGGCCAGTTCGCCCGCGCATTCATCGGTGCGGCGCTCGCAGAAGGTCTCGGCATCTTCTGTCTCGTCGTCGCTCTCGTTCTGCTCTTCACCTAATCTCAAGACGGTGATCGGGAGGTCGAGGCGCGCTCGAGCGCTTCGCCTCGACAGGGGTGACGGCGGATTGAACCGCCGTCATTCATGTTTCCGGCGTATCGTACGGAAAAGTGGGAACCGGTTTTCCGTGGTGAACGATACGCCAGTTTAGGGATCGAGCATCGAATTGATCCCAAAAGTGCAATCCACTTTTGGGTTCGATGCTAGGACTACTCATCCTTTAGGATCTGCTCCATGGCTCAGGCTCAGACGAACCACGCCACAACAGAGGCCCCCGGCGGCGCTCACGAGGATATCGGCTTTCCGCCCTTCGAGACGGAAACCTATGCCGGTCAGCTCCTCTGGCTGGCGATCACCTTCGTGGTGCTCTACACCCTGCTTTCCAGGCTGGTTCTCCCGCGTCTGGGCGGAATCATCGAGAACCGCCGCGCGATGATCGCTAGCGATCTCGACGACGCGGCCGCCATGAAATCCCGCGCCGAAGAAGCCGGCGCCGCCTACGAGAAGGCTCTCGCCGAAGCCAAGGGCCGCGCCCAGGCTCTCGCGCAGGAGACCCGCGCCAAGCTCTCGGCCGAGAGCGATGCGAAGCGCAAGGCTCTCGAGGCCGACCTCAACCAGCGTCTCGCCGACGCGGAGGCGACGATCTCCGCAAAGAAGTCCGAGGCCATGAGCCACGTGGATGCCATCGCCCGCGATACCGCTTCCGCCATCATCGAGCGCCTGACCGGCAAGGCTCCGGCCCCGCAGAAGGTCGAAGCCGCTCTCAACCAGATCAAGGCCTGATCGGGAGGTCCCCATGTTGCACAGCGCTGAATTCTGGGTCGCGGTCGCCTTCGTCATCTTCTGGGGCATCCTGTTCTACAAGGGCGTCCCGGGCAACGTGCTCAACCAGCTCGATTCCCGCGGCAGGCGCATTGCCAACGAATTGGCCGAGGCCCAGCGCCTGCGCCAGGACGCCGAACGGCTCCTCAAGGAATACGAGGCCAAGCGCGCGGCTGCCGAGCGTGAAGCCGCCGACATCGTCTCCACCGCCCGCGACGAGGCCGAGCGCCTTGCCCGCGAAGCCCAGGAGAAGATGACGGATTTCGTAAAGCGCCGCACGGCCACCGCCGAGGCGAAGATCGCCCAGGCCGAGGCGCAGGCTTCCGCTGAAGTGCGTGCTGCTGCGGTCGACGCCGCCATCAAGGCCTCCGAGCGTGTCCTGCGCGACGAGATCACCGGCGCCACGGCCGCCTCGCTCATGAAAGCAAGCCTCAACGACGTGCGCACGAAGCTGCAATAAAGGCACCGCTTCGGACGAACCCACTCAAGGCCGCCCTTCGAGGCGGCCTTTCTGCTTGGAGACCATGATGCTGCTGATCTTCGATTGCGATGGCGTGCTGGTCGATTCGGAGCCCCTGAGCTGCCGCATCGATGCCGAGGTCCTGACGGAATGCGGCGTACCCTACACGGCCCAAGACGTGGCGCGCGAGTTTACCGGTGTCAGCATTAAGGACCAGATCGCCCGGATCGAATCGGAGCGCGGCATCCGGCTTCCCGAGGATTTCACCGAACGGCTCAACCGGACCCTGTTCGCGCGTTTCGAAACCGACCTGAAGCCCATCGCGGGCGTGCGCGACGCCATCCTGTCGCTCCCCGTCCCCCGCTGCGTCGCCTCATCATCCATCCCGGAACGAATCGCCCTCTCGCTGCGCGTCACGGGCCTCTCCGACCTGTTCGACCACATCTTCAGCTCGACCCAGGTGGCGCGCGGAAAACCCGCACCGGACCTGTTTCTCTATGCGGCGCAACGCATGAGCACTCGTCCTGAGGACTGCCTGGTCATCGAGGATTCCGTCGCAGGCGTTCAGGCGGCGGTTGCCGCCGGCATGCGCGTCATCGGGTTCACGGATGGCGGCCATTGTGGGCCCGAGCATGGGGAGAGGCTCCGGCAGGCGGGGGCATTGCACATTGTCGAGCACATGGAAGACCTGCCAGGAACGATCCGGAATCGATAAGAATCGACTCCCGATCCGACGCTTAGAGCTGTTTCCCCTTACGTGGAATCATCTCTCGTCTTTGCTTTGCCGCATTTTTTGACGGTGAACCGGATCCACTTCACCGGAAAATGCTCTAGCCTCCAGCCCCCACGCTCGGACGCATGTCCGTGGTTCTCTGGGCATCCACGGTAAAAAGATCCGGCCGCACCTGCTTCATGCGCTCGCCGAGAGTGGAGGCAAGAGTACGGGAGAACGTTGCCGTGATATGATTGTCGTCCTTGTAGATCAGCACATTCCCGCTGATCGGATAGCATTTCGTCCGGTCGCAGAATCTGTCTGTCAGATCGACAAATGAGACATTCGCAGGCCTTCTCTCCAGCCGCTTGGCCGGATCCACATCGTCCATCATCAATTTGCGATAGACGCTACATCGGGTCATATCCGAGACTCTTATCTCTAGGCAGTCAGGTATGCTCATCAACATCCAAGGGTTGTCTCGAATGGCGATGACACTCAATCCCTTGTCCGCAAGACGCATCCATTGAGCAAGATAACCTTCCGGCACATATTCCCTTGCGCCTTCAGCCATGTCTTTGTCAGGACCATCCCTGCGAGACCTCGTTGAGGTCGTAAAGACGGCGTCCGGCTTCAACTCGGCCAGCCGCTCGATCACGTGTTCGTTCCATTCAATGCAAGCTGGCGTATAGTCTGGATTGAGTTCAAACGGGCAGGCACTCTTCGTGATGGTGACGAGCCGCCAGCCGTATCGTTGTGCAAGGGCTTCCAGAGCAGGAAACCAATGCGCTGAGTGCGATCCTCCAACCAAAACAATCGTCCTAGTCGCACCATCGACTTTTCCATAGTCACACTGAATGATCTCCGCGGGCCTTGGGCCCTGGTGGCACTTCTCTCGATAGATCCTGGCGTTATCAAGCTTTGCGGCAGCAGGTGTCGGCAGCAGGGGAACTTCCGGCTTCATCATAGTTTCCGCCGATGCCGGAACGTTTCCCCCAGGATAATCCGCGAGCGAGCCTGCATCGAAGCGTTCACTGAAGTCGTTGTGAATTGTCCAAAGACCGGCCCCTAAAAGTATAGGAGCAGCAAGGGCAGCTGCCATGGCATGCACGTGCCATGTCCTGTCTTTGCCGATCTTGGATTGTTGAATGGGTCGTTCGAACCAGCGGGAGGACACATAAGCGCAGCATAGACTCATTGCGATGACCTGCAGACCGGCCTGCAATCCAAGCTGCGTTTTGTCGCTGATGAGCAATGCGAAAATGAGGACGGGCCAATGCCACAGATAAAAGGCAAAGGAAATGTCGCCCAAAGCGGAAAGAGGCTTGGACCCAAGGAGGCGATCAGCGCCGAACGTCAGAGTCCCACCGCCTGAGAGCAGGACCAAGGCTGCACCGATCGTAGGCCATAAAGCGACATAGCCAGGGAAATGGACAGACCGTGGAAAGATGAATCCGCAGCTGACGATTGCCAGAAGTCCGATCCACCCTGCGATGAAACGCATGATTGGAGAGATCGTCACATAAGGAAGCGCGATCGCGATGATTCCCCCTAAGGCGAACTCCCACATCCTTGCAAGTGTGTCGAAATAAGTCGGGGACGGATCGGCGCGCGTCTGCAAAATCGAATAGACAAGAGACGTCAAGAGTATTCCGCTCAAGGTCGCAATATAGGCTGGTGCGCCGATACGGGCCCTTCTCGCTGCGACCGCAACCGCCAAAAGAACGAACGGCCAGACCAGATAAAACTGCACTTGGACGGACAACGCCCAGAACTGCTGGACTGGGCTAGGAGCCTCACCTCGAGCGAGATAGTCGACCGAGTTCATCATGAGCTTGACGTTCTCAAGATGAAAGGTGCTGTAGAAAACCTCAGACAGGAATCCATCCTGTCTGCTCTTCGGCATCCAGATCAAGGCTGCCAGGAGAGTGAGGCACAGCACCAAATAGGCCGTTGGAGTCACGCGTTTCGCGATTCGGCCCCAGAAGGCAAGGACATCGATCGTTTGGTTTCGCTTCACCTCCTTGTAGAGGGATCCGGTGATGAGAAACCCGGATATGACGAAGAAGACGTCCACACCGCCCGATACGCGAGCTCCCCAAATGTGGAAACATGCGACGAGCAATGCTCCAATGGTGCGGACGCCTTGAATCTCAGGACGGTAATTCGATGAGGAAATCTGCCTGGAAGCTGCCATCGCGTCTGTCTTCACAACTCACGATGTCGGGGCTCTGCCTGCCTGAGCGAAGTGATAGGTTCACTGAAGCGCCTTTGCCCGCTGGGCATTGGCAGCGCGCGTGCCAAGCCAAATAGCCTCAGCCGCCATCATGAAGATTGATGTTACGCTACAGTATATGGACGAGCAGAGTGATTTGTCCCCTCTCTAAACAGATAGGCGCAGGCCATGGATGCGCGCCTGTAGAGCCCAGGGAACGCATATGAAAATGCCGCCCTAAAGGGCGGCATTTCTAGAATGAGATCAGAAGGGGTTTTACTCCGCCGCTTCGGCCACCTGCTCCGGTGGCGTCCACTTCAGCACCGGGTTGCGCGCGGCGCGCGTCTCGTCCAGACGGCGGCGCGGGGCGTGGTACGGTGCGCCCGTGAAGCGCTCCTTGTCGCCGTTCTTCGCAGCCATCGCAAGGTCGCGGAGCGTCGCGATGAAGAGGTCGAGGGACGCCTTCGATTCGGATTCCGTCGGCTCGATCAGCATCGCGCCATGCACCACCAGCGGGAAGTACATGGTCATCGGGTGATAACCCTCGTCGATCATGGCCTTGGCCACATCGAGCGTGGTCACGCCGGTGTCCTTCAGCCACGCGTCGTCGAACAGCACCTCGTGCATGCACGGCTTGTTGCCGAAGGGCAGCGAGAGGAGATCCGACAGGCCTGCACGGATGTAGTTGGCGTTGAGCACGGCATCCTCGGAGGCCTGCTTCATGCCGTCGGCCCCATGCGAGAGCATGTAGGACAGGGCGCGCACATACATGCCCATCTGCCCATGGAAAGCGGTCATGCGGCCGAAAGGCTTCTCGGCCGCATCGCTTTCCTGCTCCACCATTTCGAAACCGCCGTTCTGGCCGGCGTGGACGAACGGCACCGGCGCGAAGGGCGCGAGACGCGCGGAGAGCACCACCGGACCCGAGCCCGGGCCGCCGCCGCCATGCGGCGTCGAGAAGGTCTTGTGCAGGTTGATGTGCATGGCGTCGACGCCGAGATCGCCCGGCTTCGCCTTGCCCACGATGGCATTGAAGTTCGCGCCATCGCAGTAGAAATAGGCGCCGGCATCATGGATCGCCTTGGCGATTTCCGCCACCTGGGGCTCGAAGAGGCCGCAGGTGTTGGGGTTCGTGAGCATGATCGCCGCCACATCGGGGCCGAGGAGCTTCTTCACGTCCTCCACATGCACGGAACCGTCCTCGCGCGCCGGCACCGGCTTCACCGTGAAGCCGATGAGAGCGGCGGTGGCCGGGTTCGTGCCGTGCGCCGAATCGGGCACGAGCACCACGTTGCGGGTAGCCCCCTCGCCCTTCGCCTCGATGGCGGCCTTGATCGCCATCATGCCGCACAGCTCGCCATGGGCGCCGGCTTTCGGCGACAGCGCGACGGCCGTCATGTTGGTGAGCGTGACCAGATAGCGCCCGAGCTCGTTCATGAGCTCCAGCGCGCCTTGGACGGTCGAGACCGGCTGCAGCGGGTGCACGTCGGCAAAGCCCGGCAGACGGGCCATGCGCTCGTTCAAGCGCGCATTGTGCTTCATCGTGCAGGAGCCGAGCGGAAAGAGGCCCGTGTCGATGCCGTAGTTCTGTTGGCTCAGGCGCACGTAATGGCGCATGGTCTCGGGCTCGGAGAGACCGGGCAGGCCGATGGCCTCCTTACGCTCCAGGCCGCCGAGGCGCGGCTGGAAATCCTCCGGCTCGTCGAAGTCGACGCCGGTCGTGTCATAGCGTCCGATCTCGAAGAGCAGCGGCTCGATCTGCGCCAGTGCCTTGTTGCCGGTGAAGGTCGGATGCGTGGTGGTGCCGGCTTCTCCGGCGGAAGAGGGACGTCCCTGGCGGTTCAACATCACAGAACCTCCTTCAAGGCGGCGACGAGGGCCGCACGGTCATCATCGGTGTTCACTTCTGTGGAAGCGACGAGCAGCAGATTGTCGAGGCCGGCACCCGGCATGAGGCGAGACGCGGGCACGCCCGCGAGCACGCCCTTCTCGGCCAGACGCTCGACGACTTCGGCAGCGGGCTTGGCGAGTTTCACGGTGAACTCGTTGAAGAACGTCTTGTTGAGAACCTCGACGCCCTTCACGGTGCCGAGCTGATCGGCGAGCTTCACCGCATTGGCATGGTTGATGCGGGCGAGGCGCGACAATCCCTTCTCGCCGAGCAGCGTCATGTGAATGGTGAAGGCGAGCGAGCAAAGCCCTGAATTCGTGCAGATATTCGACGTGGCCTTGTCGCGGCGGATGTGCTGCTCGCGCGTCGAAAGCGTCAGCACGAAGCCGCGGTTTCCGTCTGCATCCACCGTCTCGCCGCAGAGGCGGCCCGGCATCTGGCGGACGTATTTCGACTGCGTGGCGAAGAGACCCACATAGGGGCCACCGAAATTCAGCGCATTGCCGATGGATTGGCCCTCGCCGACGACGATGTCCGCGCCCTGGCTTCCCGGCGATTTCACCAAGCCGAGCGACACGACTTCGGTGAATACGGCGATCAGCAGTGCGCCGTGCTGGTGCGCCTTGTCGGCGATTGGCGTCAGGTCGCGCACGTTGCCGAACACGTCCGGCGACTGCACGACGACGCAGGACGTCGTATCGTCGATCTGCGAGAGGATATCCTCGGTGCCGCTCACATCCGGCGCCAGGATGACGGTCTCGTCGCTCGCCATATCGGAGAGCGTCTTCACCACATCCGTGTAATGCGGGTGCAGGCCGCCGGAGAGCACCGCCTTGCGGCGCTTGGTGACGCGATGCGCCATGAGCACCGCCTCGCCCGTGCCGGTGGAGCCATCATACATGGAGGCATTCGCCACATCCATGCCGGTGAGCGCGGCCACCTGCGTCTGGAACTCGAAGAGATATTGCAGCGTCCCTTGAGCGATCTCCGGCTGATACGGCGTGTAGCTCGTCAGAAATTCGGAGCGCTGGATCAGGTGGTCGACGGTCGCCGGCACATGGTGCTTGTAGGCGCCCGCGCCCACGAAGAACGGCACGGACGATGCGGACATGTTCTTCGCCGACATGCGGGAGAGGATGCGCTCCACCTCCAGCTCGCCCTTGCGGCGCGGCAGGTCCATCGGCTCCTTCAGGAGCAGGCTTTTCGGCACGTCAGCGAACAATTCGTCCACCGTTTTGACGCCGATCCGCGCGAGCATCTCGCTGCGGTCGGTGTTGGAGAGAGGCAAATAACGCATCGGCTAAAACCTTGGGTGAGTTCAGTGCGAGGGAATGCCCGCCACGACAATCTCCGTAAGAACGGAGTTGGCGATGAAGCATTCCTTGTGGGCGAGGTGGTGCATGTCGGCGATCTGTTCCGGGGTGGGGATTTTCTCACCCGAGAACACGATCTCTGGATCGAGTGTAACTTTGGAGACGAAGAGCTTGCTCTTCTCGTTGGGCGCCATCACGCCAACCGCCTTGTCCTTGTAGGAGTCGACGACGAAGCGCTTCTTGGCGGCGATCCCAAGGAAAGTAAGCATGTGGCAGCTGGCGATAGCCGCCACGAACGCCTCTTCCGGATCGACCGCGTCTTCGCGCGACAGGGGCAACGGCACCACCGAAGGCGACGCCGACGCCAAAACGTCGATGCCGCCATCGAAGGACCATCGATGGCCACGGCTGTACTTGTTGTCGGAGAAGGCTTCGCCCTCCCCGCGCGCCCAAACAACGGTTGCCGTGTATTCGTGCGACATTGCCATGCCTGACTTGGAAGCCTCCAACGAAGCCTCATCCTGAGGAGGTGCGCAGCACCGTCTCGAAGGACGAGGCGTCTCCAGTACACTCTGGATCATCCTTCGAGACGCCGCTAACGCGGCTCCTCAGGATGAGGCCAGAGGTTCTGGACCTTAGGCTCTTACGAGATGGACTTCACGAATTCCTGGTACTGCTCCTCGGTCATGAGGCCGTCGAGCTCGCTCTGGTTCGTGAGGCGAATCTTCATGAACCAGCCGCGTCCGGCGGGATCCTCGTTCACGGTGCCGGGAGAGGCTTCGAGATCGCGGTTGACATCCACCACTTCGCCGGAGACCGGCGCATAGACCTCGCTCGCGGCCTTCACGCTCTCGACGACGGCGGCTTCATCACCCTTCGACAGGGTCTTGCCGACACTCGGCAGCTCCACGAAGACGACGTCGCCGAGCTGGCTCTGCGCGTAGTCGGAGATGCCGACGATGCCGGCATCGCCCTCGACGCGGATGTATTCGTGATCCTTGGTGTAGCGCGTGGTCATGGTGAATTCCCTCTTGTGAAGTGTCAGCGCTTGTAGCGATGGGGGGCGAACGGCATGGCCGCGACCTTGGCCGGCAGCGGCTTGCCGCGAACGATGAGGTGAAGATCCGTGCCGACAGCGGACACGTCCTTGGCGACATAGCCCATGGCGACCGGGCCGTTGACCGTGGGGCCGAAGCCGCCGGAGGTCACGATTCCGACCTCGCGGCCCTCGGGCGTGGTGATGATGGTGCCCTCGCGAGCCGGTGCGCGGCCTTCGGGCCTGATGCCGACGCGCACGCGAGCGGCCCCGTCCTTGATCTCGCGCTGGACGCGCTCGGCTCCGGGAAAGCCCCCCTCCTCGCGGCGGCGCTTCTGGATCGACCAGATCAGGCCGGCCTCGATGGGCGAGGTCGTGGCGTCGATGTCATGGCCGTAGAGGCACAGGCCCGCTTCGAGACGCAGCGAGTCGCGCGCGCCGAGGCCGATGGCCTTCACCTCGGGATCGGCGAGCAGCTTGTTCCAGAGCGCGGGCGCATCCTTGCCTTGGCAGGAGATCTCGAAGCCGTCCTCGCCGGTGTAGCCGGAGCGGGAGACGTGGCACCAGATGCCGTCGATCTGCACGTCGGCGGACATCATGAAGGCGAGGCCCGCAGCCTCGGGCGCAAGCTTGGCGAGCACGGCCTCAGCGGAGGGCCCCTGAAGAGCCATCAGGCCCAGGCCATCCCTGCGCCGCAGCGCGACGCCCTTCGGAAGGCGGGCCTCGATATGGGCGTAGTCCTGCTCCTTCATCGAGGCGTTCACCACCAGGTAGAGCCAGCCTTCGTGGCCGGGCGCGCCGACGCGGGTGACCATAAGGTCGTCGAGGATGCCGCCATCGTCCGCCAGCAGCTGCGAATAGCGCTGCTGATTGGGCTTGAGGTTCAGCACGTCGGCGGGGATCAGAGCCTCGATCGCCCGGGCGACGGTCTCGTGGCTCTTGTCCTCGGCGACGAGGAAGGCCTGGCCCATATGCGAGACGTCGAACAGGCCCGCATGCTCGCGGGCCCAGTTGTGCTCGGCCAGGATGCCGGTGGGATACTGCACCGGCATGTCGTAGCCGGCAAAGGGCACCATGCGGGCGCCAAGGGCCACATGCTGGGCATGAAGCGGGGTCTGCAGGAGCGGCTCATCGCTATGTGCATGCTCGGCCATCGGGTTCCCTCAAAGGTGCGCGTTCCATCGAGCCTTGCGGCCCGTTGCTGTGCGCCCCCTCTGTCCCGAGACCTGAGAGATTTCCCTCACCGCTTTCGCGGCAGGTTACGCCCGTCGGTGGGCGACGCCTGTTCGAACGTCGCCGCTTTCCAGAGTGCCAGCTCCCGCGCGGTCCTTTGGCCTGAGCGTTTCCGGGGCGGTTGCGCCTTCGGCGCCGGACCTGGGTCCGGTCTCTTCCGCGGGGATCATCGGCTTGATTTAGCTCTGAAGAGGAAATGCGATCCTGTCAACAAAGCAGGCCGTCGCTTCGAATATGTCCCTGCCTTAATTGACGGCAGGGCACCGACACTCCATCTTAGGGGCCATCTTTCACAGAAGGGGAGAAGCGCGGCCTGGTCCGGTCGGCAGCTCCACGCATCGTTGCTCGAACTGATCATCGCTCTTGCTCTCGTCGCCCTGAACGGCGTCTTTGCTCTTTCCGAACTTGCCATCGTTTCCGCCCGCCGGGCCCGCCTCAAGGCCATGGCCGAGCAGGGCCGCTCGGGAGCCACCACGGCCCTGACCCTCATGGAGGATTCGGGCCGCTTCCTGTCCACGGTCCAGATCGGCATCACCCTCGTGGGCATCCTGGCCGGCGCCTTCTCGGGCGCCGCGCTCGGTGACAGGTTGACCCAGATCTTCCTGGCTCAGGGCATGCCCGAAGGAGCGGCCCAGCCCTTGGGCTACGGCCTCGTGATCGGCATCATCACCTATCTCTCCATCGTCATCGGCGAATTGGTGCCGAAGCAGCTGGCGCTGCGCCATCCGGAAGGCATCGCCTGCACCATGGCTCCGGTGATGCTGGTGGTCTCGAAGGTCGCGGCCCCGGCTGTCTGGCTTCTGAACGCGTCGACCGGCCTGATCTTCCGCCTCCTGGGGGCCAAGTCCGACGATTCGTCGACGGTTACGGAAGAGGAAATCAAGATGCTCGTCGGCGAGGCCGAGAGCGCCGGCGTGATCGAGGAGGAGGAGCGCCGCATGATTTCGGGCGTGCTGCGCCTCGGAGACCGGACGGTGCGCGGCCTCATGACGCCTCGCACGGACGTGGACTGGATCGACCTGGACGACGACGAGGCTGCGATCCGCGCCCTGCTGATCGAGACCCCGCATTCCCGCCTGCCGGTGAGCGAGGGGACGCCCGACAACGTGATCGGCGTCGTCCAGTCCCGCGAGCTGCTCGCGGCCATGCTGGCGGGCCAGCCCCTGGACATCCGGAGCCATATCCAGGCAGCCCCGGTCATTCCGGACACGCTCTATGCCCTGGACGCTCTGGCCACCCTGCGCGATGCGGAGGTGCCCATGGCGATCGTCCATGACGAATACGGGCATTTCGAAGGGGTCGTGACCCCGGCCGACGCCCTGGAAGCCATCGTCGGCGCTTTCCGATCCGACGGCGAGGCACCGGAGCCCGACGCCATCCGGCGCGAGGACGGCTCCTGGCTGCTCGCGGGCTCCATGCCGGTCGACGAGATGGCCGAGGTTCTGGGCGTCACGCTGCCCGAAACCCGCAGCTATCACACGGTCGGCGGCCTGGTGATCAGCGAGCTGCAGCACCTGCCCAGTACGGGCGAGCACGTGGACACTCTGGGCTGGCGCTTCGAGGTGATCGATCTGGACGAGCGCCGGATCGACAAGGTCCTGGCCGCCCCCCTTAATCAGAGAGCGGGCGCTGCCGCTCTCTATTGAGACTGATGAAGCTTAACCGCGGCGGCGGCGGTTCGGGGCGGCGCGACCGCCTCCGCCGAGGCCGACCTCAATCTCGAAGCTGTTGGCATAGGATGGGGGCACCACGATGCCGTCCTCGATCACCGAGACGGTCGTCTGGGTCTGGCCGGCCGGAATGGCGGCCGCCACCCGGCGGGAGCGGTCGGCGAAGATGGTCGAGCCGTCCTTTACGACGATGTGAAGCGGCACGTCGTAGCGGCCGGACGCCCCGCCGACACCCAGGAGCGCCCGCGCCTCGACGCCGATCTTGACCAGGGTCGAGCCGTCCGGCTGGCCGATGCATTCGCGGGCGATCTCGCCCAGGGTCACCTGGCTTCGGATCGAGCCCTCCTCACCGCCCCCGCGCACCTGGAGAGCGGCGCCGCCGTCCACCACGTCGACGGTGGGGCAATACACGTCCCGGATCTCGGCCGATTGGGCCGGCGCCTGGTGCGTTCCCGCCGTGAGCAGCATATCGCCCATGCCGAAGCCGCCCTCGCCCGGCGCACCGCAGCCCGTAAGGGCCGAAAGGCCGAGTACCGCGAGCGTCCATCCGGCCTTCCGGCTCAATCCGTCTCTCATGATTGCCCCACCTTATTTTGGTCAAGTGTTACGGAAGGGCGTCGAACCCGGCCGCAAATCCGTTCAGGGACACGGGAATCCCGATCCCCTCCTCAGGCGTCTGGAACACGATGAAGGTGGCCGCCTGTCCCGTCTTCATCTGGTTGATCAGGTTGTCCTCCATCACGACCTCGGCCACGCAGCCCGTGGCCAGGCAGCGCACGAATCCGGCGCGGCCGATATCCGTCTGGTCGATCTTGAGGCCGAGGCCCGACGGCAACAGAATACCAAGAGGTGCGACCACGCGCAGGAGGCGGCTTTTGCCGTCGGCGGTTTTCAACACGATAATGACGAGAGTGACGTTAGGGCGGTCCTCGGCGACGACGTTCTGCACGAGGGCGCATTGCTCGGCCGTGGCACCCGCCGGGGTCTCGCAGCGCATCTGCCACTCGCCGTAGGTGTTCTTGACCATGCCCTGAGCGCCGGCGCCACTGGCCCCGAACAGGGCCGACAGCCCCAGGATTGCCGCCGCACCATGGCGAGCCCATCGCGATGCGCCCATCGGTTTCTCCATTCGCTAACCCTGATCAAGGGTCGCGGCCTGCCGCCGCTTCAGGTCCATCTTTGGCCCGTTGGGACCATGGCAGAGGGCGCGATGTCAAGCGAGAGAGGCCGTTTGGAGGGTCGAAATGATTTTTGGCGGTTATGACGCACAGTTTGGAACGCTTCTACCGTTGCGCTTGAGCGCGTCCTGTGATCTTTGACGCAGATCAAAGGTGATGGCGCAAGCCGGGCGCCGCTTTCCGCACGCCCGCGCCTTCTCCGATGCTTTCATGGCCCTGGGCCATCACATCTTTAGGAGCTTAGGAACGCCGATGCGGATCGAGACTGGACGTCGATCGGTGACCGCCCTCTCCACGGCAGCGGTCGCACTTGTGTTGGGCATAAGTGAGGCGTGGGCCGCCGCCGGTCGCCCTTCCCCTTGGGAAATGGGCATGCAGGAGATGGTGACCGAGTTGGGACACAGCGTGTCCAACTTCCACACCTACCTGGTTTGGCTGATCACCGTGATCTGCCTGTTCGTGCTGGCCCTGCTCCTTTGGATCGTTGCCCGCTTCAACGAGAGCAAGAACCCGGTTCCCTCAAGGACCACTCACAACACCCTCCTCGAGGTGGCCTGGACCATCGTTCCGGTCCTGATCCTCGTGGCGATCGCCATTCCGTCCTTCCGCCTCCTGCGCCAGCAGCTCGTTCCGCCGCAGGCCGATCTCGTGGTCAAGGCGACGGGCTATTCCTGGTACTGGGGCTATGAGTACCCAGCCGACCAGGGTGGCTTCAAATTCGATTCGAACATGATCACCGAGGCCAAGGACCGTAAGCCCGACCAGCCCCGTCTGCTCGGTGCCGACAACGCCATGGTCGTTCCGGTGGGCAAGGTCGTGAAGATTCAGACCACATCCGCCGACGTGATCCACTCCTTCGCCATGCCGTCCTTCTACATCAAGGTGGACGCGATCCCGGGCCGCCTGAACGAGACCTGGTTCAAGGCCGAGAAGGAAGGCGTGTATTTCGGCCAGTGCTCCGAGCTCTGCGGCAACGGCCACCCCTACATGCCGATCGAAATCCGCGTCGTGAGCGAGCAACAATTTGCCGCTTGGCTCACCGAGGCGAAGCAGAAGTATGCTTCGACCGAGAGCGACGCTCCGCTCAAGTTCGCGACCGCTCAGTAATTGTAAGAAGGACCACAGAGGTCTCATCATGGCACATGCAGCTGATGCCGCTCACGCGGATCACCACGATCACCTTCCGAGCTTCTGGCGCCGGTGGTTCTATTCCACGAACCACAAGGATATCGGCACGCTCTACCTCATCTTCGGCTTCACGGCCGGCATCGTCGGCGGCCTTCTGTCCATCGGCATGCGCCTAGAGCTCCAGGAGCCGGGCCTTCAGTATTTTTCCAATCCGCAGGCCTTCAACGTCTTCGTGACCGGCCACGGCCTCATCATGGTGTTCTTCATGGTGATGCCCACCCTCATCGGTGGCTTCGGCAACTGGTTCATCCCGATCATGATCGGCGCGCCGGACATGGCCTTCCCGCGGATGAACAACATCTCGTATTGGCTCACCGTCTCGGCCTTCTGCCTGATGCTCTGCTCGCTCTTCGTCGAAGGCGCGCCGGGCTCGCTCGGCTTCGGCGGCGGCTGGACCGTGTACCCGCCGCTCTCGACCGTCGGCCATCCCGGCCCGGCGCTCGACTTCGGCATCCTGGCCCTGCACCTTGCCGGTGCGGCCTCGATCCTGGGTGCGATCAACTTCATCACCACGATCCTCAACATGCGCGCTCCGGGCATGACGCTGCACAAGATGCCGCTCTTCGCCTGGTCCATGCTAGTGACCGCGTTCCTGCTGCTCCTGTCGCTGCCGGTTCTCGCGGGCGCGATCACGATGCTGCTGACCGACCGCAACTTCGGCACGACCTTCTTCGAGCCGGCGGGCGGCGGTGACCCGGTGCTCTACCAGCATCTGTTCTGGTTCTTCGGCCACCCCGAAGTGTACATCATGATCCTGCCGGCCTTCGGCATCGTGTCCCACATCATCTCCACCTTCTCCAAGAAGCCGATCTTCGGCTATCTCGGCATGGCCTACGCCATGGTGGCGATTGGTGTGGTCGGCTTCGTCGTGTGGGCGCACCACATGTACACGGTCGGCCTCTCGCTCCAGACGCAGGCCTATTTCGTGTTCGCCACGATGGTGATCGCGGTTCCCACGGGCGTGAAGATCTTCTCGTGGATCGCCACCATGTGGGGCGGCTCCATCCGCTTCACGGCGGCCATGCAGTGGGCCGTGGGCTTCGTGTTCCTGTTCACGGTCGGCGGCGTCACCGGCGTCGTTCTGGCGAACGCTCCCGTCGACCGCTACATGCACGACACCTACTACGTGGTGGCGCACTTCCACTACGTGCTGTCGCTCGGCGCCGTGTTCGTGATCTTCGCCGGCATCTACTACTGGTTCCCGAAGATCACGGGCTACGTGATGCCCGACTGGATCGGCAGGCTGCACTTCTGGATCGCGTTCATCGGCGCCAACGTCCTGTTCTTCCCGATGCACTTCCTCGGCCTGTCCGGCATGCCGCGTCGCTATGCGGATTATCCGGACGCCTTCGCGGGCTGGAACCTCGTCTCCTCGATCGGTTCCTACATCTTCTTCGCCGGTCTCTTCGTCTTCATCGGCGGCGTAGTCTATGCCTTCGTCCGCAAGGAGAAGGCTGCCGACAACCCGTGGGGCGAAGGTGCGACGACGCTGGAATGGACCCTGTCCTCCCCGCCTCCGTATCACCAGTTCGAGACGCTGCCCCGCGTCGTCGACACCGGGCACTAAGTCAATCGAGTGGGCGGCATCACGCCGCCCGCTCCTCCCCAGAGGGCTTGCGCTGACAAGCCTTCCGGCGAGGAGCCGACTTTCAAGAGGCCTTTTCGGCCTCGTCACGGCATTTCGGAAGATCAAGCAGTTATGAGCACCATGTCGAACAGTTTGACCGAAACCCAAGCAGAGCACCTTGCCACGGCAGGTCTCTCGCAGGGTGACGTGTCCGACTTCTTCGCCCTTCTCAAGCCGCGCGTGATGTTTCTCGTGGTGTTCACGGCGCTCGTCGGCATGGTCGTGAGCCATTCGGACGTTCATCCCGTCGTGGCTTTCGTGTCGCTTCTGATGATCGCCATCGGCGGCGGCGCGTCCGGCTGCCTGAACATGTGGTGGGATGCGGATATCGATGCCGTCATGACCCGCACCCGCAAGCGTCCGATCCCGGCCGGCAAGATCCAGCCGGGCGAGGCCCTTGCCTTCGGCGTGACGCTCTCCGTCGGGTCGGTGATCATCCTGGGCCTGGCCAGCAACTTGTTGGCGGCCGGATTGCTCGCCTTCACCATCTTCTTCTACGTGGTCGTCTATTCCATGTGGCTGAAGCGCTCGACGCCGCAGAACATCGTCATCGGCGGTGCGGCGGGCGCCCTCCCCCCGATCGTGGCTCAGGCGGCCGTCACGGGTCATGTGGCGTGGGACAGCATCGTTCTGTTCGCCATCATCTTCATGTGGACGCCGCCGCATTTCTGGGCCCTGGCCCTGGTGAAGTCCGGTGACTACGAGCGCGCCGGCATTCCCATGATGCCGAACGTGGCCGGTCCCGATTCCACGCGTTTCCAGATCCTGGCCTACACGGTTCTCCTGGCCCCGCTCGGCCTTGCTCCGGTGGCTCTCGGCTTCGGCGGACTGGCCTATGCCATCATCGCTCTGATCGGCGGCCTCGGCATGCTGGCGCTCGCCGTGCAGGTCTATCGCCTGCGCCAGGGCGAACCCGCCATGCGTGTTGCCCAGCATCTCTTCGGCTTCTCGATTCTTTATCTTTTCCTTCTCTTCGCGACCCTTCTCGCGGAGCACGGCTTCGGCTTCTTCCGGCCGGTTTTCGGGTGATCGAATGGCAGACCGCACCGACTACGTTCGTCTGACGCCCGAGGAACAGAAGCGCCGCCGCAGGCGTTCGGTGGCTTTGGCCCTGACCCTAGCGGCATTCTGCATCCTGCTCTTCGCCATCACCCTCGTGAAGCTTGGACCGGGCGTCCTTCAGCGTCCCCTGTGAGGCTTAAAATGGCTGAAACATCCCACAACCAGCGCACGATGAATCGCACGGCCTTCGCCTGCGTCGGCGTTGTCGTGGGCATGGTCGGTCTGGCTTACGCCTCCGTGCCGCTCTACGATCTGTTCTGCAAGGTCACTGGGTTCGGCGGCACGCCGATCATTCGCGATGCCAACGGCTCCGAGGTGATGGACCGGACGATCGCCGTCCGCTTCGACTCCAATGTGGCTCCGGGCCTGAACTGGCGCTTCGCGCCGGAGAAGCCCGAAATCAAGGTGAAGCTCGGCGAGACCACCACGGTCTATTACAAGGTCACCAACACGGGCGACAAGCCGAGCACGGGCATCGCCACCTACAATGTGCAGCCGGATCTGGCAGGCACCTATTTCTCCAAGCTCGAATGCTTCTGCTTCACCGAGCAGACCCTGCAGCCGGGAGAAACCCTGGAATCAGCCGTTGTCTTCTACGTCGATCCCCGCCTCGTGCAGGACAGCGACGTGAAGGACCTGACCTCCCTCACCCTCTCCTACACCTACTTCCCCTCCAAGGGGGGCAAGCCGGTGGCGGAGGTGACATCATCCACCAAACCCATTGCTCAATAAGGGACGTGACAAGCTGGGCGGAAACGTCTTAAAGCGAGTTCACATTCGAGGCACGGAGACGACACGAAATGGCCGAGGCCCACGCCAAGAACCACGACTACCACATTCTTGAACCGAGCCCGTGGCCGCTCATCGGCGCGGTCAGCGCCTTCCTGATGGCATCCGGGTTCGTGACCTGGTGGAAGGAGATCGCCATCGCGGGCATGCATCTGGGCCCGTTCGTCTTCGGCGCGGGTATCATCGGCGTGCTCTACACCATGCTCAGCTGGTGGACCGATGTCGTTAAGGAAGCCAACACCGGCTATCACACCCGCGTGGTCCAGCTTCACCACCGCTACGGCATGATGATGTTCATCGCCTCCGAGGTGATGTTCTTCGCCGCTTGGTTCTGGGCCTATTTCGATGCCGCTCTCTATGCCGGCGACCCGCAGCTCTATTCCCGCATAGACGTTCTCGGCGGCGTCTGGCCGCCCAAGGGCATCGAGACCTTCGATCCCTGGCACCTGCCGCTGCTCAACACGCTGATCCTGCTCACCTCCGGCACCACGGTCACCTGGGCGCACCATGCGCTCCTGGAGAACGACCGCCAGGGCCTCAAGGCGGGCCTGTGGCTCACGGTGATCCTCGGCCTGATCTTCTCCTGCGTTCAGGCCTACGAGTACAGCCACGCCACCTTCGGCTTCTCGGGCAACATCTACGGCGCCACCTTCTTCATGGCGACGGGCTTCCACGGCGCGCACGTGATCATCGGCACGATCTTCCTGGCCGTCTGCCTCCTGCGCGCCTATCGCGGCGACTTCACGCCCAAGCAACACCTCGGCTTCGAGTTCGCCGCCTGGTACTGGCACTTCGTCGACGTGGTGTGGCTGTTCCTCTTCGCCGCCATCTACGTCTGGGGCTACGGCGGACACGCGGCCGCCGGGCACTAAACCGCTAGCGACATCAAACTCAGCAAGGGCGGCCTCAAAGCCGCCCTTCGCTTTTGGGCTCCCCGCCACCATCCGGCCTGGAGTTCGTTGACCGGCACCCCCTTTGGAGAACAGCCGTGGCCCATGACCCTTCCGCACCCTCCCCCGTCATCACGGGCCTCAAGGGCCTGTGCCCCCGCTGCGGCAAGGGACATCTTTTCCAGGGCTATCTGAAGGTTCGACCGACATGCGGGGTCTGCGGCCTCGATCTCGCCTTCGCCGACACGGGTGACGGGCCGGCCTTCTTCGTCATGTCCATCGTGGGCATCGTCGTGGTGGGCCTCGCCCTCTGGGCCGAATTCGCCTTTTCCCCGCCGATCTGGCTCCACCTCGTCATGTGGACGGTCCTGAGCATCGTCATGAGCCTCGTCCTCGTGCGTCCGCTCAAGGGCGTCCTGGTGAACCTGCAATACCACCACAAGGCCGAGGAAGGGCGCTTCCGGTAGTGACAGCCTCATCCCGCAAGATCCGCTCGCTGATCATACCAAGCCTCGCGACGCTCATCGCTCTCGCGATCCTGATCGGGCTCGGCACATGGCAGCTCCAGCGCAAGGCCTGGAAGGAAAGCCTCATCGCGCAGATCGAGGCCCGAGCCTATGGCGAGCCCGGCGCCATTGTGCCGGAGGCCGATTGGGCGTCCTGGCGGGCCGACCAGGACGAGTTCCGCAAGGTGCGGGTGACCGGCCGCTTTCTCAATGAGTTCGAAGCCCCCGTCTACGGCCTCCTCCCCGGCGAACGGCAGGGGGCACCGATCCAGGGCTATTACCTGATCACGCCCCTCAAGCTCGCGAGCGGCGCCATCGTCATGATCAACCGGGGCTTCGTGCCCATGGACCTGCGCGATCCCGCCCGCCGGCCCGAGAGTCAGCCCCAGGGCGAGGTGACGATCACCGGGCTCGTGCGAGCGCCCGAGGCTCGAAACCCGTTCACCCCGAACGACGATCCCGCCAAAAATCAATGGTTCGCCCGCGATCCGCAGGCCATCGCCGAGGCCCACAAGCTTGAGCGTGTCGCGCCCTTCCTGATTGACGCCGATGCCAGTCCCAATCCGGGCGGCTGGCCCCGAGGAGGGCAGACCCCGCTCACCCTGCCAAACAACCACCTGCAATACGCCGTGACCTGGTTCGGTCTCGCCCTCACGTTGATCGGCGTCTTCTCCGCCTTCGCGTGGCGGCGGCTGAGGGAGCCGGAATCATCAGAGCTGAAATAGAACGAAGAAGCCGAAGCCGAGGATGATCAGCCCGGCGCTGACAACCTTCGCGACGAACAGGATCTTCAAGAGGGCCTCATTCTCCGCCCTTCGCTCGGCACGCTCGGCACGGGTCATGCTCTCCTGCGCCTTGATCTGCTGCGCATAGAGCGAGGTCGTCATGTCATTGCTGGTAGCGCCATCCTTCTCCAGCTCGATGCGTTGGGCCATGACGCCGATGATGAGGCCGAGAACGCCAAACCCGAGGAAGCCGGCGAGCAGGAACGCGCCTACAACCACGCCAGCCAGCACGCCGAGCAAAACGGGAAGCAGGATCCAGTCCATTCGGGTCATGCGCATAGACCGCCCCTCTCCGAGAACTGCGGCGGTAACATTATCATGCTTTTGAGAACCGGTGCAGAACTTCCCGGGGTCATCTCCTAGTGAGGCGGACCAACAAACTTGAGAAGGTGCGGCCGGATGCAGCTTGCCGTCATCGGTCCGGGACCATAATGTCCGGCCGAATTTCCAGGAGATCCACCGTGCTCCATGTCTCGACCCGGGGGGAAGCCCCCGCGCTCGGTTTCGCCGATGCCCTGCTGACCGGCCTTGCCCGCGACGGCGGCCTCTACCTGCCGGAAAGCTGGCCGACCCTCTCCCAGGACACGATCCGGGGCTTTGCCGGAAAGCCCTATGCGGAGGTGGCGAAAGCCGTGCTCGGCCCGCTGGTGGACGGCGACATCCCGGACGCCGCGCTCGGCCGCATGATCGATGATTCCTACGCCTCCTTCCGTCACGCGGCCGTCTGCCCGCTGACCCAGATCGGCGACAATCTCTTCGTGTTGGAACTCTTCCACGGCCCCACGCTCGCCTTCAAGGACGTGGCGATGCAGCTGCTCGGCCGTCTCATGGATCACGTGCTCAAAGCCCGAGGCGCCCGCGCGACCATTGTCGGGGCAACCTCGGGCGATACGGGCAGCGCCGCCGTCGACGCATTCAAGGGCCTCGATCAGGTCGATATCTTCATCCTCTACCCGCATGGGCGCGTCTCGGACGTGCAGCGGCGGCAGATGACCACGGTGGCCTCGCCCAACGTCCATGCGCTCGCCGTCGAAGGCACGTTCGACGATTGCCAGTCCATGGTGAAGGGCATGTTCAACCATGCCCGCTTCCGCGACGAGCTTCAGCTCTCCGGCGTGAACTCCATCAACTGGGCCCGCGTCGCAGCCCAAGCGGTCTATTACTTCACCGCCGCCGTGGCCCTGGGCTCGCCCTATCGCCCCGTCTCGTTCTCCGTACCGACCGGCAATTTCGGCGACATCCTCGCAGCTTACGTCGCCAAGCGCATGGGCCTCCCCATCGATCGGCTGATGATCGGCACGAACGCCAACGACATCCTGGCCCGCACGCTCGGCTCCGGCTCCTATGAGATCAAGGGCGTACAGCCCACGACCTCGCCGTCCATGGACATCCAGATCTCGTCCAATTTCGAGCGCCTGCTGTTCGAATCTTACGGCCGCGACGGCGAGGCGATCCGCCGCCTCATGGCGAATCTCGGTCAGTCCCGCGCCTTCACGATCGACGCGGAGCCGCTTGCCCGCATCCGCCGGGAGTTCTCGGCCGAGGCTGTGAACGAAGACAACGTGCTCGCCGAGATGGCGGAGACCTATCGCACGACCGGCTACGTGCTCGATCCGCACAGCGCCGTCGGCACGCATGCCGGACGCGCCCTGCTCAAGGAAAAGCCCGAGACGCCGGTGGTCGCCCTGTCCACCGCCCACCCGGCCAAGTTCCCCGATGCGGTCGAGCGCGCGACGGGCCTTCGCCCCGCACTTCCGCCGCACATGGCTGATCTGATGGAGCGCAAGGAGAGCTTCACGGTTCTTCCCAACGACCAGGCTGCGGTCGAGCGCTTCATCCGCGAGCGCGCGCGGGCGGTCAAAGGCGCGGCCGCATGAACCAGCACTTCGTCCACGAGAAGCGGATCGAGATCACGACCCTGTCCAACGGCCTGATGGTCGCGACCGAGCGGATGCCGGCCATCGCCACGGCGACGCTCGGCGTCTGGGTCGGCACCGGATCCCGGCACGAGCGGGCCCACGAGCACGGCCTGTCCCATCTCATCGAGCACATGGCCTTCAAGGGCACGGCGCGCCGCTCGGCGCGGCAGATCGCCGAGGACATCGAGAATGTGGGCGGCGACATCAACGCCGCCACCAGCGTCGAATATACGAGCTATACGGCCCGCGTTCTCGGCGAGAACGTGGATGTCGCGCTCGACGTCCTGGGCGACATCCTCATTCATTCGGCTTTCGACGCGAACGAGCTTGCCCGCGAAAAGGGCGTGATCCTGCAGGAATACGCCGCCGTCGAGGACACGCCCGACGACCTGATCTACGACGCCTTCATGGAAACGGCGTTCTCGCGCCAGGCGGTCGGACGGCCGATCCTCGGTACGCCGGAGACGATCAAGAGCTTCGACGAGGCGACGATCCGCGCCTTCCTGGCGCGGGAATACACGCCGGGCAAGATGGTGATCGCCGCCGCTGGCGACGTGGAACACTCCCGCATCGTCGACATGGCGGAACGGCTCTTCGGCGGGATGCCGAGCGTCGTCCCTCAGGCTCCGGAACCGGGACGCTACACGGGTGGCGAGAGGCGGATCTCGCGCAAGCTCGAACAGGCCAATCTGGTGCTCGGCTTGCCGGGCCTCTCGTTCAAGGATCCGGGCTACTACGCCGTCCATCTGTTCGCCCACATGCTCGGCGGCGGATTGACGTCACGCCTATGGCACGAGGTTCGCGAGACCCGGGGCCTCGCCTATTCCATCGATTCCTTCCATTGGCCCTTCTCCGATTGCGGCCTGTTCGGCATTGGGGCCGGAACGGCCGGTTCGGACGTGCGCGAACTGATGGACGTGACGCTTGCCTGCATGGCCCAGGCGACCCGCGACATCAGCGAGATCGAACTGATGCGTGCCAAAGCCCAGATGAAGGTCGCTCTCCTCACGGCCCTGGAGACGCCCGGCGGCCGGATCGAGCGCGTCGCGCGCCAGCTCCTGTCCTGGGGCCGGGTCGTGGCGAGCGAGGAGATCGTCAGGAAGGTCGATGCCCTCGAGGTGGAGCACGTTCGCGAGGCGGGACGTCAGCTTCTGCAGGGCGCTCCGACGCTCGCGGCCATCGGGCCGATCAAGGGGTTGCCATCCCTGGACGGCATTGCCTCGGGGCTGAGGGGCTGATTTTTTCTGCCTTCCCTTCCCCTAGGTCACGCCTGTTTCTCCTCAATCCCGCCGCAAAGTGACCTCATCGCCACTGGTAACAATAACCAACGAGTCCTGCGGACAAGTGGGGAGCGTCTTCGGCCCCACCTTGCCCTCAAGGCTCCTGACCGGTACCAATCCTGTTCCATTGTTTTAGTACCGGACGAAAGACCGAAGCATTGCGGATCGTATCTTTCGCCTTAACCCTTCTTTTGGCGACTTTCCTGGGGCTGGCTTTGCCGTCCACCGGCTGGGCGGTGGAATCCGTCCGCGTCGACCCCAAGATGAAGGCCATCGATCTCACCCCGGCCATCGAACGCTACAACTCGGACGGTGACGAGATCAAAATCTCGACCGCGCCGGGACGCGACGGCATCGTCCGCCGCATCGCCGTGAAGGCGCGCGAGGCCGGCACCCGGCCCGACTGGATCGTCTTCGCGCTCACCAACGACACGGACGAGCAGGTGGACCGCCTGCTCGTCGCTCCCCATTTCCGCCTCACCGGTTCCGGCGTTCTCTGGCCCGATCTGGGGGCGACCCGCATCGCCGCCATCACGGCCAGCCAGGGCATCCGGCCCGACCGGGACGACAGCGAAGATGCGGACATCTTCCTCATCACCCTCGATCCGGGCACGACCGTCACCTTCGTGGCGGAGCTGAGGTCCAACAACCTGCCCCAGCTCCATCTTTGGGATGCGAATGCCTACAAGGACCGCGTCAACGGGCTGACCCTCTACAAGGGCATCATCATCGGCATCGCGGGCCTCCTGGCGTTGTTCCTCACCATCGTGTTCGTGGTGAAGGGAGCCCTGATCTTCCCGGCGGCCGCGGCGCTTGCCTGGGCGGTGCTGGCTTATGCCTGCATCGATTTCGGCTTTTTCCAGCGCGTCTTCCCGATCAGCGAGGCAACGGAGCAGATCTATCGCGCCGGCGCCGAGGCGGTACTGTCGGCGACGCTCCTCGTCTTCCTCTTCGCCTATCTCAACCTCAACCGCTGGCACGTGCGCTACAGCCACGTGACCGCCTTCTGGCTGCTCTTCCTCGGAGCCATGGTGGCGCTCGCCATCGTGGATCCGCCCGTGGCCTCAGGCGTGGCGCGCATGTCCATCGCGGCCGTGGCCGGCATCGGCTTCGTGCTCGTGATCCATCTGGCGACCCATGGCTATGACCGCGCGGTGATGCTGGTTCCAACTTGGCTCCTTCTGGTGGCCTGGGTGACGGCTGCGAGCTTTACGATCGTGGGGCAGCTCTCGTCCGATCTCGTTCCCCCTGCTCTCGTCGGCGGCCTCGTTCTGGTGGTCATGCTCATCGGCTTCACGGTCATGCAGCACGCCTTCGCCGGCGGCGCGTTCACGCGCGGCTTCGTGAACGACACGGAGCGCCGGGCCCTGGCCCTGACCGGTGCCGGCGACATCGTGTTCGACTGGGACGTGGTTTCCGACAACATCTTCGTCAGCCCCGAGGTCGAGCATCAGCTCGGGCTCAAGCGCGGCTCGCTCGAAGGCCCGGCCTCCGCCTGGCTCAACCTGATCCACCCCTTCGACAAGGACCGCTACCGCCTCGCCCTCGATGCGGTGATCGAGCAGCGTCGCGGCCGCCTGACCCAGGATTTCCGCCTGCGCTCGTCATCCGGCGCTCACCATTGGTTCCGCCTCAAGGCCCGGCCGGTCATCGGCTCGGACGGCGAGGTGCTGCGCATCGTCGGCACGCTCGCCGACGTCATGGACAGCAAGACCGCCGAGGAGCGTCTGCTTTACGATGCCGTGCACGACAATCTGACGAGCCTGCCGAACCGGCAGCTCTTCTACGACCGCCTGGAAGCGGCCCTCACCTTCGCCAGCCAGGACGATTCCTTACGTCCCACGGTGCTCGTCATCGACATCGACAAGCTGAAGGACGCGAATGCCACGGCAGGCTACGCGGCCGGAGACTCGGTTCTGCTCACCCTGTCCCGTCGCCTGAGCCGCTTGCTCAAGCCGCAGGATACCCTGGCGCGCATCTCGGGCGACGAATTCGCCATCATCCTGCTCTCAGAGCGCGAGCCGGATCGCATCATCTCATTCGCCGACATGGTCCGGCGAGTCGTGACGACGCCCTTCACCTATGCCGACCGCGAGATCTTTCTGACCGCCTCCATCGGCATCGCCCTGCACGATCCGCAGATCGCCGCACGGCGCGAGGAAGTGCTGCGCAACGCCGAGATCGCCATGGCCCATGCCCGCCGGCACGGGGGCGACCGGATCGAGGTGTTCCGGCCCACCATGCGCTCGGACCGCAGCGACCATTTCACGATGGAGACCGATCTTCGCCACGCGCTCGACCGCAACGAGATGAAGGTGCTGTTCAAGCCCATCGTGCGCCTGGAAGATCGGACCATCGCCGGCTTCGAATCGATGTTGCGCTGGGATCATCCACGGCTCGGGCGCATCGGGCCCGAGGACTTCATGTCGATCGCCGAGGAAACCGGCCTCATCGTCAAGCTCAGCGTCTTCCTGCTGGAGCAGACGGGCTATGAACTCGCCGCTTGGCAGAACGCGCTCGAGGTCGAGCCGCCGATCTTCGCCAGCGTCAACATGTCGAGCCATCACCTCCTGCGCCACGACCTGCTGCAGGACGTGAAGACGGTCATCGCCCGAACGGGCGTCATTCCCGGCTCGCTCAAGATCGAGATGACCGAGAGCCTCGTGATGGAAAATCCGGAATACTCGGCCCAGATGCTCACGCGCCTGCGCGATCTTGGAGCGGGCCTCTCGCTCGACGATTTCGGAACGGGGTATTCCGCCCTCTCCTATCTGCAGCGGTTCCCGTTCGACACGATCAAGGTGGACGAATCCTTCGTGCGCCTGATGGCTTCCGGCAAGCCGGTCATCCTGCGCTCCATCGTCAAGATGGCCCACGAGCTCGGCATGGAGATCGTCGCCGAGGGTGCGGAGAGCGAGTCCGAAGCCATCGAGCTCTATCAGCTCGGCTGCGAATACGCGCAGGGTCCCGTTTTCGGAGAGCCGATGTCGACGCTGCAGGCGCGCCAGCTCGTAGGGGCCGCTCCGGCTGCCGCCTGATCAGGCGTGGCCGGTTTCCATCGACAGCATGGCCGGCTCGATCCCGATCCGGCGCAGGGCCATCTCGTAGCGAAGGTCGGCGGCGGTGCTGAAGATCAGCTCCGCATCAGCCGGACAGTTGAGCCATCCGTTGGCCTGGAGTTCCAGCTCGAGCTGCCCGGCGCCCCAGCCGGCATAGCCCAGCGCCAGCACAGCGCTCTCCGGCCCGTCGCCGCGGGCGATGGCGCGCAGGATGTCGATGGTCGCCGTCAGGCAGATGTGATCGTCGATCGGCAGGGTCGACTGGGCGAGGTGGAAATCGGGGGAATGAAGAACGAAGCCCCGGCTCGTCTCCACGGGCCCACCCATCAGCACCTGCATGCTGCCGACCTTCTGCGGCAGGCGGATCCGCTCGGGTTCGGGAAGGATTTCGAGCTGCACCAGCAGGTCGGGCATGTTCAGATTGGCGGCGGGGCGATTGAGGACGATTCCCATCGCTCCTTCGGCCGAATGGGCGCAGATATAGATCACGGACCGCGCGAAGCGCTCATCCATCATGCCCGGCATGGCCACGAGGATCTGCCCGTCCAGGTAAGGGGATTCAATGTCATACAAAGGAAGCTGCGAGCCCATATCCTAAAATCTGCCTTGCCGGGCCTGGCCGGATCACAGGATCGTGGATGGCAAGCCCGAAGATAAACGCATAAGTGAAGCGCGTCAGGGAGGTGTCAGTTCCATGGCATTCATGCTCCGGATCGCATCGATCACGATTTTTTCGATTCTGTCCTTTACGGCGGTCGTTGCGCAACCCGTCAAATCGCCCGCCTCAGCCCAGGGCTTCCATTCCCGCGCGCGCCTGATCTCGGGAGGCCAGCAGGGCGCAGCTTGGCTCGCCGGAATCGAGATCACCCTCGACCCGGGTTTCAAGACCTATTGGCGCAACCCGGGCGATTCCGGCCTGCCGCCCCGTTTCGACTGGTCGGGCTCCGAGAACGTGGCCGATGTCGCGATCCGCTATCCCGCCCCGTACCGGCACGAGGATGCGGCTGGCGTGGCCTATGTCTATGGCAAGAAGGTCGTGCTGCCGGTTCTCGTCACAGCCAAGGACAACACCAAGCCGGTCAGGCTGGCCATGTCGGCGGATTACGGAGTGTGCAAGGACATCTGCATCCCGGCCCGGGCCGACATGAGCGTGGATCTGACAGCCGACGGCCCGGACCGGAGCGCCATCGAGGCGGCTCTGGCGAAGGTGCCGCGCCCGCAGGCGTTGGGAGCGCAGGCGGAGCTGTCCGTTCTCGCCGTCGAACCCGTGACCCAGGACAAGCCGACCTTCTCTGTGACGGTCCGCGCCCCCGACGGGACCAAGCCTTCCCTCTTCGCCGAGGGTCCCGAGAACTGGTATTTCTCGACCTCCCAGCCCGATGATGCCAATCGCTTCACCGTAACGGTCGAGGAGAAGCCCAAGGACGCCTCGGGCCCTGTTCCCCTGCGCCTGACCCTCGTGGCAGGGGGAAAGTCGGTTGAAACGGAAGTCAGCCTCGACGGCAACGGGCAGCCGCGCTAGGGATGAGGCACTGAACGGCATTCCTTTGGAGTCATAACCCATGCCCATCCAGGTTGGAGAACGCCTACCCCAGGTCACCTTCCGCATCATGACGCCGGATGGACCGGTGGCGAAAACGACGGACGATCTGTTCAAGGGCCGCAAGGTGGTGCTCGTCGCCGTTCCCGGCGCCTTCACGCCGACCTGCCACCGCAACCACCTGCCGGGTTACGTCCAGAAGAAGGACGAGATCAGGGCCAAGGGCGTCGACGCGATTCTGGTGACTTCGGTCAACGACGTCTTCGTTCTGGAGGCCTGGGACAAGGCCTCGGGCGCCGAGGGCATCGAGTTCCTGTCCGATGGCAACGCCGACTTCGCCAAGGCCATCGGCCTGTCCATGGACGGCACGGGCTTCGGCCTCGGCACGCGCTCGCAGCGCTATTCCATGGTCGTCGACGACGGCGTCGTGAAGGCGATCAACGTGGAGGACGCTCCCTCCAAGGCGCAGCATTCCGGCGCCGACAACATCATGAAGGATCTCTGATCTTCAGAATATCGCCTGCCCCGTCATCATCGGCCTTGTGCCGGTGATCTCGATTGGAGAAGTGGAGGCGCTCTACAGAAGCGGGATGGCCGGCACAAGGCCGGCCATGACGTACAATTCAAAAGATCCGGAGAGTCAGACGCCCACTCTCCGGCCGCTCTTCTTGAAGGGTTTCATGGCCGCGACGGCGAGCTCGTCGACGCGGATATTGGTCGGATCGTCCGCGTGGCCCTTCACCCAATGCCAGGCGACGTCGTGCCGGGAGGCCGCCTCGTCGAGCGCACGCCAAAGATCCTCGTTCTTCACCGGCTTATTGTCGGCTGTGCGCCAGCCACGCCGTTTCCAGTTGTGCATCCATTGCGTGATGCCCTGGCGCACATATTGCGAATCCGTGAACAGGTCGACCGCGCAGGACCGCTTGAGGGCATTCAGGCCCTCGATGGCGGCGCGGATTTCCATGCGGTTGTTAGTGGTGTAGGCCTCCCCGCCAGAGACCTCCTTCTCGCTGCCCTTGAAGAGCAGGATCGCCCCCCACCCGCCCGGCCCGGGATTTCCCGAGCAGGCGCCGTCCGTATAGATCGTTATGCGTTCCGGGGCGCTCATGCTTCAAGTCCGTATTCGCGCGCATGCTTCACATGGCGGTGAAAGTTGAGTTTCCGGTCGTATTCCAGTGGGTCCTTCGGCTTCACCAACGCCCCCGGCGGCACGTTGAGCCAGTCCACGAGGCGGGTCAGCATGAAGCGCATGGCCGAGCCACGGCAGAGAACCGGCAGGGCTTCGACCTCGTCCGCATCGAGCCTGCGGACGCTCTGATAACCTGCCAGCATCGCCCGGCCCTTGGTGAGGTTGAACGAGGCGTCGATCTCGAAACACCAGGCGTTGAGGCAGATCGCGACGTCGTAGGCGAAGGCATCCGTGCAGGCGAAGTAGAAGTCGATCAGCCCCGAAACCTCGGAGCCGATGAAGAACACGTTGTCGGTGAACAGATCCGCATGGATGATGCCGGACGGCAGGTTGCGGGGCCAAGCCTCCGCCAAGCTCGCGAGTTCCCGCCGCGTGCGCCCGGCAAGGCCCAGGGATACCGTGTCGGCCTGAGCCTCGGCCTGAGCGAAGAGCGGAGCCCAGGCCTCAAGGGAGAGGGCGTTTGGCCGCTGCATGGGAAAATCCTGCCCCGCCAGATGCAGCTTCGCCAGGGCGGCGCCAAGCGCTCCGCAATGCTGCGCCGTGGGGCGGCGGACCGCGATGCCTTCCAGAAACGTGATGATGACGGCCGGCCGACCGGCAACCCGGCCCAGGGGCTCGCCCCGGCGGTTATTGACCGGCAGCGGGCAGTTGAGCCCCCTGAGCGCCAGATGCTGCATCAGGCCGAGGAAGAAGGGCAGATCGCTCTCCCGCACCCGCTTCTCGTAGAGGGTCAGGATATAGGAGCCCTTCGTGGTGTGGAGGAAATAGTTGGTGTTCTCCACGCCCTCGGCGATGCCCTTGTAGGACAGCACCGTGCCGATGTCGTAGGTTTCCAGGAACGCCGAGAGTTCCTCGTCGCTGACTTCCGTATAGACTGCCACCGCTTACTCCGCCGCCTGCTCACGAAGCTCGCGAGGCAAAGGAAAGAACACGCTCTCATCCGCCGTCGACACGCTCTCGACGGTCACCTCGTAGCGCTCGGCGAAGGCGTCGATGATTTCCTCGACGAGAATCTCGGGCGCGGAGGCCCCGGCCGTAATGCCGAGACTGCGAATATTGCCGAACAGGCTCCAGTCGATGTCCTCGGCCCGCAGGATCAGGCGCACCAGGGGGCATCCCTCCCGTTCGGCGACCTCGCGCAGGCGCTGGGAATTGGAGGAATTGGGCGAGCCCACCACGATCATGGCGTCGACCTGGGGCGCCACGCGTTTCACCGCGCCCTGGCGGTTCGTGGTGGCGTAGCAGATGTCTTCCTTGTGAGGACCGACGATCGACGGGAACCGCGTCTTCAGCGCGTCCACCATGTCCTGGGTGTCGTCGACCGAAAGGGTCGTCTGGGTCACGAAGGCGAGATTGTCCGGATCCACCGGCTGGAGCCGGGTGATATCGTCCACGGTCTCCACCAGGGTGGCGGCCCCCTCGGGCAGCTGCCCCATGGTGCCGACCACCTCCGGGTGACCAGCGTGGCCGATCAGCACGATGTGCCGGCCCCGCTTGTGGTGGACCTGAGCCTCGCGATGAACCTTCGTCACCAGCGGACAGGTGGCGTCGATCCCGAAAAGGTTGCGGGCCTGCGCGGCCTCCGGCACCGATTTGGGAACGCCGTGGGCCGAGAAGATCACCGGAGCCTTCGTGTCGGGCACCTCGTCGAGCTCCCGGACGAAGACCGCGCCTTTCCGCCTCAGGTTTTCCACGACATATTTGTTGTGCACGATCTCATGGCGCACATAGACCGGCGCCCCATGGATCGCGAGCGCCTTCTCGACCGCATCGATGGCACGGACGACCCCGGCGCAGAAGCCGCGCGGGGCACAGAGCTGAATGTCGAGAGAGGGCTTCGTCATGATCCGGCGATGTGGCGAGACGAAGCCCCTCCTGTCAAGCGGGAGCGACGCTTATTCGCGGCGGAGCGACACCCTCTGACGTGATGGCCGGGCTTGTCCCGGCCATCCCGATACGGAAAAGCGCCGCGCCTCACGGGATCGGGATCACCGGCACGAGGCCGGTGATGACATAGGAGGGGCAAGTCCAAAATGAAGGGCTCCATCGCGAATCTGTGCGCGCGAATCTGTGCGGCAAGGCACGAAACGGGGCCTCTTCGGCAAGAAACGCTCGCCCTCGCCCGTCAGAATCCCTAGAAAGGTGAGATAGCCCCTCACCTCCCTTGATCGTTCATGGCCTCCACTGCTTCCCATGTCAGCTTCCTACCGCCCGTCCTGACCTTCTGCGCGGCGGCCGTCGTGGCCGTGCCCGTGTTCCGGCTTCTGGGGCTGAGCGCCGTTCTGGGCTACCTCGCGGCAGGCGTGGCCATCGGCCCGTCGGGCCTGAGCCTGGTCGAGGATCCGCAGACCATCGCCACCGTCGCGGAACTGGGCGTGGTGCTGCTTCTGTTCATCATCGGCCTGGAGCTGAAGCTGTCCCATCTTTGGGAGATGAAGCGGGACATCTTCGGCCTCGGCTTCGCTCAATTGGCCGTGACCACCCTGTGCCTCGGCGGCGCGGCCTATCTCGTTGGCTTCACACCCAAGGCCTCGTTCGTCACCGGAGCGGCCGTCGCACTCTCGGCAACGGCCATCGCCTTGCAGATGCTTGGGGAGCGGAACGACCTGCAGACGCCTTACGGCCAGCGCTCCTTCGCGATCCTGCTGTTCCAGGACCTGTCGGTCGTTCCCCTCCTGGCCGTTCTGCCGCTTCTCGCCTCCGGCGCGGCTGCGGAGCACGGCTCGCTCATGGACCGTCTTCTGGCCGTCGGCGAAGCGCTGCTCGGCATCGGCGCGGTCGTACTGATCGGCCGCTATGGCCTCAACCCTTTCTTCCGTATTCTCGCCCGCAGCGGCGCCCGCGAGGTCATGACCGCATCGGCCCTGCTCGTCGTGCTCGGTGCCGCCCTGCTCATGCAGGAAGTCGGGCTCTCCATGGCGATGGGTGCATTCCTCGCGGGGCTGCTTCTCGCCGAATCTAACTTCCGGCATCAGCTCGAGGCCGATATCGAGCCCTTCCGCGGCATGCTGCTCGGCCTGTTCTTCATGAGCGTGGGCATGTCGATCGATCTCGCCCTTGTCCGCGAGCAATGGATGCTGCTCGCCATTGCGACCCCAGTCGTGATCGTCGGCAAGAGCCTTCTTATCGCGCTCCTGTCGCGCCTTTTCGGCGCGAGCTGGCGCGATGGGCTGCGCTCGGGAGCGCTGCTGTGCACGGCGGGCGAGTTCGCCTTCGTCCTGCTCCCCGTGGCGACGGGCCTCGGCCTCATGTCGACGGCGGAGGCGCAGCCCGTCACGGCACTTGCCGCCATTACCATGCTGCTGGGCCCGCTCCTGTCGACCTTCGTCGAGAGAATGGTCGCTAAGAGGGGCGAGAACGAGGAGCAGCCTGAAGAATCAGGTATTCTCGGCCAGGAAGGCGAGCTCGAAAGCCGCATTCTCGTGATCGGCTTCGGCCGCTTCGGGCAGATCGTGAACCAAGTCCTGCTGGCGCAAAGCATCGAGGCGACCGTGATCGACAAGGATGTGGAACGCATTCGCGATGCGGGACGTTTCGGGCTTCAGGTCTATTACGGCGACGGAACCCGCCTCGACGTGCTGCGCGCGGCCGGCGCCGAAAAAGCCGAGATGATCTGCATCTGCATCGACGATCACGATGCCATCTTGAAGATCATCGAGATCATTCACGAGAACTTCCAGAATGCACGCAGCTTCGTGCGCGCCTTCGACCGCATCCACGCCATCGAACTCATGAACCGGGACGTGGATTATCAGATCCGCGAGGTGTTCGAATCGGCCATCGTGTTCGGGCGGGCGGCGCTCGAGGAACTCGGGACCGAGCCTGAGGCCGCTACAGCCGCAGCCAATGACGTGCGCAAGCGCGATATCGCGCGCCTTGTGCTGCAGAAGGAAGTCGGCTCCATGGGCGGCGCCGAGCTGGTGGTGGGTTCCAAGATCACTCCCGAGCCGCTCACCACTCCCACGAGCCGGGCCAGGGCTCTCAGTCCCGAGACGCGGGACATTCTCGGCGAAGGTGTGTCGTGATGGATTCCAGTCCTTCCGTGAAAAGGGCCGACGCACCGAACGAGCCCCCGCGCTTCGTCATCGGCTCGACCATGCGCCACGTTCTCGTCATGACGGGAACGGGAGCGGCCGGCCTCGTGGCTATCTTCATCGTCGACCTCGTGTCGCTTCTCTACATCTCCTGGCTGAACGACCCGAGCCTGACGGCCGGCGTCGGCCTCGCCACGGTGGTGATGTTCTTCACGGTCTCGATCAATGTGGGGCTGATGATCCCCATCGGGGCTCTCGTCTCCCGCGCTCTCGGGGCGCGCAGGCCCAATGATGCGCGTCGATTGGCGACGTCGTGCAGCATCCTCATGGCGGCAGTCGCGGCCGTGGTCAGTCTCATCATCCTGCCCCTGCTGCCCACCATCCTGACCATGATCGGCGCCAGCGAGCAGACCTACGAGGTGGCACGCAACTTCCTCTGGATCGCGCTGCCGACCAACGTTCTCATGGCCATCGGCATGGCGTTCTCCACCGTCCTGCGCGCGGCGGGTGATGCAAAGCGCAGCATGTACGCCACCTTGTCGGTTGCCGCCGTCACAGTCGTCCTCGATCCCATCCTCATCTTCGGACTGGGCCTGAAGACCAACGGCGCGGCGATCACCATCAACATCGCGCGCGTCGCCTATGTCTATGTGAGCTTTCTTTATCTCACGCGCGCTCATGACCTGCTGGGTCGACCGAACTGGAAGACGATTGCTGCCGATGCGAGGCCGTTCTTCGCCATCGCGATCCCGGCCATTCTCACCAACATCGCGGCGCCGGCGGCCAATGCATTCTTCACCGGCGTGATGGCACGGTTCGGTGATCAGGCAATTGCCGCTTCCGCGATCATAGACCGGGTCACGCCCGTGTCCTTCGCCGGCGTCTTCGCGCTCGCCGGCGCCATCGGCCCCGTTCTCGGACAGAACTGGGGCGCGCAGCGCTACGACCGCATGATGCAAACGCTCAAGGACGCACTGACCTTCACGATCGTCTATGTAGGCAGCGTATGGCTGCTCCTCGTCCTCATGCAGGTTCCGATCACCAGGGCCTTCAACGCACCTCCGGCTACCGCCGAGATCGTCCAGGTCTTCTGCCAGCTCAGCGGCTTCATCTGGTTCTTCGTCAGCCTCGTCTTCGTGGCGAATGCCTCGTTCAACAACCTTGGCTATCCGCTGCTGTCCACCTTCTTCAACTGGGGCCGGGCTACGCTGGGGATGATCCCCTTCGCCTATTTCGGCGCCGAGATCGGCGGGCCCAAGGGGGCCCTCGTGGGCATCGGGGCAGGATCCGTGGTGTTCGGCATCGCGGCCGTCATCACTGCGTTCTGGACAATCCGGCGGTTGGAGAGGCAAGCTGTCCCGGCGGTGTAAGAATTCAGCCGCAGTGTTTCACCGGGAGGAGGCTGCCATGTTCAATTGGTTCGACCTGATGCGCCAAGCCCAGACCAGTGCAGCCCTGGCTTCCCTCGCACAGCAGTTCAACCTGTCGGGTGATCAGACCCAGAAGACCATGGCGGCCTTCATGCCGGCCTTCGCCATGGCGCTGCAGCACGCCACCGCGTCCAGCGACCCGATGCGCCTCTTTCAGCCGATGATGAGCGGCGCCTACCAGAATTTCTGGCAGGCCGCCGGGAACCCCTTTACGCCGCAAGCCCAGCAGGAAGGCCGACGGCTGCTGGACCAGCTCTTCGGATCCGACGAGGTCAGCCGCCGCGTGGCGCATCAGGCTGCCGATTACGCGGGGATCAGCACCGAGACCATGCAGCAATTGCTGCCGGTTCTGGCCGGCATCATGGCAGGGGGCATGTCGCATTGGATGGCCGCACATGCACAGGCCCTGCAATCCTTCGCGTCATCGAATGATAAGCCCGGCAGCTCCAACCCCTGGGCCGATCTCTGGGCCGGATGGATGACCGCGCCGACGCCTGAGAAGAAGCATGCCAACCCGTTCGAGGACATGATGGCGAGCGTTCTCAAGGCACCCCCAGCACAAGCCCCGCAGGAGGAGCCTCCCTCGTCCTTCGACGAGATGGTGGAAAAAGGACGCGAGATGCAGCTGCAATATCTCGCGTCCCTTCAGTCGATCTTCACGGAGGCTTGGCAGGGCCAGGACAAGAAGGGCTGAAGCATCGGACGTGAGTTCGAGTTCACGCCCGATGCTTCAAGATTTTGGTTTCTCGCATCTTTGCACGAAAACCGGTTCCCACTTTTGCGTTCGATGCTCTAGGCGCAGCGCTTAAGCGGCCTCACCATGGGAACCACGGGTCGGACCGGCTTCGCCGAATAGTCGAGTCTCTCGGCTCGGGAGTGCCGTGACGCACTTCGAACCAATACCCACGATGGATTGCGGATGAGAGGCTCGTCGAGTGCGCCCGTCACATCGCTGCGGGTCAGGCCGATATCAGCGAGCATCCGATCGTCGAGCTCGGCCAAGTGCCTGACCTCTCGGCGATGCTTCAACGCGACGACTAGATTCGTGAGGGCACGGGCCAACAGCCCCAGAGCGGCCGTTCCTGAGAAGGTCGTTGGCGAAGATGCGGACCGGTTCATCGGAAGTCTCCTTGCTCTCACTTGCGATCGGGTTGCACTGATAGGAGTGGTAGCTCCTTCCAGATGCTTTCTGAGAGCTCCTTCCGGGAAACTCCCAATCAAGTCTTTGATTTTGCTGAAGTCTGTTTCTTCATGGGAAGGTATGTACCAGACGGTTTTCATCACTTGAAACGATTGTTTGAGATATGTATCATCAACTTGATTGATGATGAGGGTGTTGCCATGCATCTGCTTGATATCGACCAGCTCCGGACCTTCGTGGCCATTGCCGACACGGGGTCTTTCACCCGTGCGGCGGAGATCGTGCACAAGACGCAGAGCGCCGTGTCCATGCAGATGAAGCGGCTGGAGGACCGGGTCGGCAAGGCGATCTTCGAGCGCGACGGGCGCCTGTCGAAGCTCACCGACGAGGGCGAGCGCCTGCTCGATTACGCGCGCCGGATCGTGCGGCTGAACACGGAATGCATGGCCTCCTTCAACGAGCACGAGCTCACGGGGCGCGTACGCCTCGGCCTTCCCGACGATTACGCCGACCGCTACCTGCCGGAGATCCTGGCCCGTTTCTCGCGCTCCAACCCGAAGGCCGAGGTGACGGTGGTGTGCGAGCCGAGCCACAACCTGATCGAGCGTGTGCAGCATGGGGATCTCGACCTTGCGATCATCACCCATGTGGACCGGCGCGGCCCGTCCGAGATCGTGCGCATCGAGCAGCTTCTATGGGTCACCTCGGCCCGTCACGGCGTGCACGAGGAAAGCCCCGTTCCGCTGGCGCTCGGACGCCCGAACTGCGACTGGCGCCACTCCGCCACGGAAGCACTGGAAAGCGCCGACCGGACCTTCCGCGTCGCCTATGTGAGCTATCACTCGACCGCCGTCGGCGCGGCCGTTCTGGCGGGCCTCGCGGTCTCGGTTCTGCCCGAGAGCGCCGTGCGTCCCGGCATGCGGATCCTCGGACCGTCCGACGGCTTCCCGGCCCTGCCCTCGTGCAAGATCGGCCTGATCCGCGCCCGCGGCGAGGAGAACCCGCTCGCGGATGCGCTCGGCTTCCACATCAAGCAGTCGCTCGACAATCTCGGCTCGACCCGCACGATGGCGCCGCTGGCGGCAGAGTAACGCGTTGCCCGGCGAAGTGGATACAGGTTCGCCGATAAGACAACGCGACAGAGGGAGTCAGGCTTTCGCCGCGGGTCTGCGCAGCACGAGCACGTTGCCGGCAAGCGCCAGCACGACGCCGATCACGGCGAGCGGCGTCCACACATAGCCCTCGATCAGGGTCGAGACGGTCAGCGCCACGATGGGAAACAGCACCGTGGCATAGCCCGCCCGCGCGGCCCCGAGCCGCCGCAGCAGGGTGAGGTACGACATGAAGGCCAGCACCGACGCGCCGACCGAGAGATAAAGCAGCGAGCCGATGTACTTCATCGTCGGCTCGATGATGAAGGCGTTGCCGCGCAACAGGTTCAGCGCCAGCAGCACCGCGCAGCCATAGGTCATGCCCCAGGCGGTGGCCGAGAGAAGCGGCACGCCCCGGCGCTGCACCACCGTCGAGATCATGTTGCCCGAGCAGAAGAACAGCGTCCCCATCACGCAGAGCGCGAGGCCCTTCAGCGCCGCCGCGTTGAAGCCCGCACCGGTGATTTCCGGCCAGAACAGGAACAGGATTCCCGCGACCCCGACCACGCCGCCGAGCGCCACCCGCGGCTCGACATTCTGCCGAAACACGAGGAAGCCGAGCACGAGGTTGAACACCGAGGCGAGCGAGAACACCACCGAGAGCAGTCCGGACGGCACGCTCAAGCCGCCGTAATAGAACGAGATGAAGTTGAACGAGAACAGGCAGCATCCCACCGCCGCGAAGCGCAGGTGATCGGCCGCCGGAAACCGCACCCGGTGCCCGGTGGCGAGAACCCAGCCCCACATGAGCGCGGCCGCGAGCAGGAACCGCCACAGCACCGACATCTCCGGCGCCACCACGCCGAGCTGCGCCCGGATCCCGATCCAGCTCACGCCCCACAGGAGCACGGTGGCGGCGTAGAGCCCCAACGTCGTCCCGTCGAGCCCTTTCAGGCTTTGATTCGGCATGGCCGCGGCAGCATCCGTCATGGCGTCCCGTCCCCTCTCGAAGTCCCCGGAATACGCTCAGGCATGCATCAGGACAAATGATGATAAGTGATCGATCACCCTTGGAACGATGATGAGACGTTCCAAGGCTTCCCATAGGGCAAGTCCTGGAACGGCCCGCCGAAACGGCGTTGGAACGGTTGGAACAGCTGGAACGGGCGTTCCAACGCAAACTCATGCCCTCGGGGAAGACCGTCATTCCGGATGGCGTGGCGGATTGAGCGTGAGGACCAAAGCCGAAGCGATGCGCTTCATCGGAGAAGCCCCACACCGCCACGGCATCCCCTCTCCCCGGCGGGAGAGGGGCAAGGGTGAGGGCGGGCCATCTCAGGATAGCGCTCGCCGTTCACCGCCCGCGGCATGGAATCGTCAGCGCCTCCTCCGGCACCGTCCCTCCCTCACCCCAACCCTCTCCCATCCGGGAGAGGGAGAAGCGCCTCATTCGGCAACCACTCACCCGATCCGACACCTCACCGCAACCTTGACCGCTCTCCGCCTCACATTATAATGTTCTTGTTTTGTTCTTAGATCGTGAAGCCCGATTGCCATGACGTCTCCCTCCTCCCCTGTCCCGTCCGGCCCGGACCACGCGAGTTCCTCGGGGTTCCGGCAGAAGCTCCCGCCGGAGAGGATCGCCCTGCTGCGCGAATGGGTGGAATGCACCACCCGCCCGCTCAGGAAGATCGGCCAGGAACTCGGCGTCTCGCCCGCGACCATCTCGCGCTATGCCAAGGAAGGCGGCTGGAAGCGTCCGGCCGCGGCGCCCCCGCCGCCCGCCATCGCCCGGCGCAACCCGCAGGCCGCGCCCCGGCGCACCGACGTCCCGCCCTCCTCACCGGACCCGAGGCGCCGGTCCGCCCCATCGGCCCATCCGCGCGATCACATCGTCGAGCGGCTCTGGAGCCTCGCGGAGCGCCATGCCGAGATCCTGGAGACCCAGCCCATCGAGCGCGCCGAACGCTCCCTCCAAACGCTTGCCCGCCTCACCCGCACCCTCGGCGAGATCGACAAGCACGCCCGCGCACCCCTGCCCGCGCACGAGGTCGACACCGGCTACGAGATCGACGCCCCCAAACCCCGCCGCACCCTCCACGAACTGCGCGACGAACTCGCCGCCCATCTGGAGCGCATCAACCGCGAGGAAGGCGACGGCTGGGAGATACGGGAATGGTGGTTCATGGGTGGCGAGGGGATCTAGAGGAACGGCCTCAGTGTCCAGGAAGAGATCGTCAGCCGACATCGAAGACGCCGCAATTGGCTTGCGCTTCTGACCCTACCCGTAACTTCCCGCGGCCATCCTGCCGATCAATGCGGGGCTGCCGTCGCATGGCTGTGATGACGGGTGCGCATCTCCGTCGGGGTAACCCCGGTCCACCGCCTGAAGGAGTTCGTGAAGGCACTTGCTTCCTGATAACCAAGCAGCCAGGCAATGCGCGAGATCGGCAGGTTGGGATCCTTGAGATAATGCTGCGCCATGTCTCGACGGACGCTCTCCAGGATGTCGGTAAAGGTCAGGCCCTCTTCCGCCAGATGCCTCGCGAGCGTCCGCCGGCTCATCCCGAGGCTGTTTGCAACCTCGCCCACCCGAGCCCGGCCGTGCGGCAGCAACGGGGCAATCGCGTTCTCAACGCGAGCCTGGAATGGTCCTGTCGGCCTCACGCGTCGGGCCAGACTGTCCTCGCATTGGCGGACCAGCACCCTGTTCAGATAGGGATCCGCATTCTCCAGCCGAAGCAGGGGCGCGCCGCGCGCGAACCCGATCTCATCCGATCCGGCTCCGAACACAATCGGGCACTGGAGATAGTCTGTGAGGGCCATCGAGGCGGCGCAGCGGGGATGGATCATGGAGATCCGGACAGGTCTGAGATCCGTGTCGGTCAGATGCCGACAGACCCGCACGAGCGCCGTAATCCAGAACTCCATCTGATGCCGGTCCGCGTGCCGCGGAATGCCGACATAGCTGAAGCGGATGCCCATCTCGCTGCCCGGCATGCGGCTGAGCGCAATGCTTTCATTGGCGATGATGCTGTAGCGCTCGGCCCGGGCCAGGGCGTCGCCGAGTGTATCGGATGAGGCGAGCACGTAGTAGAGCAACCCGACCTGCCGGAGGTCGAACTCTCGGGCGAGGTGAAACCCGAGTAGGTCATCCCGGAGCGCGTCCGCGGCCAAATTGAGAAGCGTGACTTGCGCGTCGGCTGCCACTTCGGCCTCGGTATCGTCAACCTGCGCGGGGGTGATCCCCGCCTGCCGAAGGAGGGGGATGGGATCGACGCTAGCTCCGGCGAGGCGGGCCACTGCAAGCCGGGCCATGACCCCGCCCGCGCTGGGCGGCAACCCATCATGGGTTCTCCTGGATCGAAGCATGTTCCTCCGGCGGGCTTCCATACCGCCGATCGTACACTGGCGGCCCAATCCGACAAGCGTTTGTCCCATAATGGCAATCCATTCGGGCTCCGTCTCGGCTATGAATCCGGCCATCGACATCCCTGGGTGGGAGGGGTTGCTGGAGCACGCCGCCCATTGCGGTTGCCCGTTGAGGCCGCCGGATGTCATGACTCTGATGGAGAGTGTGATGCCTCATTCGCGTGCAATGCCCGCGGACCATGCAGCGTATCCCGAGTTGTGTTCCGACTGGATCGAGCAGAAGATCATCCGTGCCTACGTTCAACTTGCCGTCGGGCCGGGCCATGGGGAGACATCCCGGACCGTAACGCTTGGCCGTTTCGGCACCATCGAGATCAGCCTGACCGAAGAATACGGAGCCGAGATGAGTGGCCTGCCGCCTTTTTGGCTGGAGGTTCGCGCACAGGAGAGCGGCGGGACCATCGACCGCATCGGCTGCCATGAATTCGACGAGGATGAAATGGCCGCCGCTGTCGCGTTCGTGCAGGAAGCCGACCGAAGGCTGCGTGTCCTGCACTGAAGGCTGGCACGATCTACTATGTCAATGGCCCAACACAGCAAGACCGCTGGATCTGTTCCCATTAATAACCTGCCTGTCGGTTCGTAGGGGTTGCTGTGTACCGATGCCGACCCGCCCGCCTGCCAAGCGGCTCCCCCTGAGAAGAGCGCTGACGGGCGGGCGGATTGTCTCTCCCATTGAAGTTCCCCTCACCAATGCCGCGCTTCTACCTCGATCTGTTCCTCGGATCGCAATCCAACCTCGATGAGGAGGGGCACGAGATCGGCAGCCTTCGGGCTGCAGAGATCGAGGCCCTGCGTACGGCGGGGGAACTCGCGAAGGATCGAACATTCATGATGCGCGAGGCAGATGCGGAGGACATCCGGATCGAGGTGAAGGACGAGCATCGACAGCCGGTTCTCACCGTGACGCTCTCGATCCGGGTCGACCGGGCCGGACAGAGGTCGCAATAGTTGAGCAGGCCCTTGCCTCGTTACCCTTACACTACACCGGTTGCTCAGCAGCGGATCCGCGACCGTCAGTCATGATACCCGAGACGCGGCGGGCATTGCCGAGACGGGTGCGACCATTCATGCTGGGGACGGGAGAAAGATTTCTTCCTGATACATAGCTGAAAGTAATCAAACGGCAGCTTCAGAAGAACGGTGTGGAGGATGCGCCGGGCCATTGACCCTGCACCCCTGTTACGTGTTATCTCGTCACCGGAGCCAACTGTCCCTGGCTCTGGGGCGTCAGAACCCCTCACAAGGCGGCCGGTATCGGCCGTCAACGATACCTTCCCAACCTTACGGTCGGGGAGGTGCTGTCGCATGTCCAGGGTGAAAGCCTAAAGGGCAGCGCGGTCGTCCTTGTGCGGCTTCTGAACTCCCCGACCACCAGCGGTGCTGGTGGTCGTCTCGACAATGGGAGTTGCCGCGATGGATCAGCCGTACAGCCTGTGGGCCGATTGGCTCTCGAAATTTCAAAGCTCGTCCGAACCCATCCAGGCCCTGTGGGTCGTCGCCGTGCCGGTGACGGTGCTCGGCCTCGCACGGCTGACGATGCGCGGCCTCGTCCAGCTCGCTCCCCTGCTCTCCCGCCGCCAGTGGCGCGGCCACGGCGAGTGGCGCGGCCACCTGATTTACGGCGTGTACCAGGACGATCAGGGCCGCTGGATGGTCTATTGGCACGGGCGCGAGCCCGAGGCGATTGACTGGGGAAACCCGCCGCCGGAGCTGATCGGACGCGGATCGGGGATCCAGGGCGTGTTCCGCCGACCGGAGGCGTGAAAGGCTCGGCACGTTCAGCGCGCCAGTGCATTCGAAGTCCCGAAAACGGACCTTCGTTCGGATGACGCCGTCCTTCCACTGGACCGCAACGGACCTTTGCAGTGACCGCTTCGCGGATCCTGTTCCTGTTGAAGGCGGCTCTCCCGTGAAGCGTCGTCACAGGACCGTCTCGGTGGTATCATGAACCGGCACGGTCGCGGTGTCGAGCAACCGGATGGTGCATGTCGCGTCAATCGCCCGGGCTTTATTCGGCGGATCTCCCGAGGGAGAGACAGCCATGGCGACTGCAAGAGCGGAGCGGCGGCTGGCCGCGATCCTGGCCGCTGACGTCGTCGGCTATTCCCGCCTCGTCGAACATGACGAGGCTGGGACCTTGTCGGCCCTGAAGGCTCTCCGCCGCCAGGTGATCGATCCGCTGCTGGCCGAGCACCAGGGCCGTATCGTCAAGCTGATGGGCGACGGTGCGCTCGTGGAGTTCGGCTCTGTCGTCGATGCCGTCGCGTGCGCGGTCGCCATCCAGAAGGGCGTTGCCGAGAACCAGGCCGATATCCCGACGGAGCGACGCATCGTCTTCCGGATCGGCGTCAATCTCGGTGATGTGATCCACGAGGTCGACGGGGACCTCTACGGCGATGGCGTCAACATCGCGGCCCGCCTCCAGACCCTGGCGGATCCAGGCGGCATTTGCATTTCGGGCACGGCGTATGATCACCTCCAGGGCAAGCTCGATTGCGGCTACGAGTATTTGGGCGAACGCGCGCTCAAGAACATGGAGCGGCCGGTGCGACTGTACCGCCCTCTTCCGGAAGGGACGGCCGCACGAACGGCAGCGCCCAGGCCCGCACTTCCGGACCGACCATCCATTGCCGTGCTGCCGTTCAACGCCATGAGCGCCGACCCGGAGCAGGACTTCTTCAGCGATGGGCTCACCGACGACATCACCACCGCGCTATCCCGGCTCAAGGGCTTCTTCGTGATCGCCCGCAACACGATGTTCACCTACAAGGGAAAGCCCGTGGATGTGCGCGCCATCGGGCGCGAACTCGGGATCCGCTATGTTCTCGAGGGGAGTGTCCGCAAGTCCGGCAACCGCGTCAGGGTGACCGCGCAGCTCGTCGATGCGGCCTCCGAAGCCCATCTCTGGGCCGAGAGGTATGACGGCGATCTCGGCGACATCTTCGTCATTCAGGACGAAATCACCGCAAGCGTCGTCGGCCGCATCGGTCCGGAACTCATGGCGGCAGAGCATGCCCGCGAAAGCCGCAAGCCGCATCATGGCCTCGATGCCTGGGAATGTGTCGTGCGGGCGGTGTTCCTGTGTTCCCAGTTGTCCGAGGAGAGCAGCCGGAAGATGCTCCCCCTGCTCGACCGGGCCATCGGACTGGCTCCCGACTACGCTCAGGCGCTCGCCATGAAAGGCTGGATTACGATGTGGCGCGCGTTCCAGGGGTGGGAGGATATGGGATACGCCCTGGCGCTTGCCAGGGATGTCGTCCGGCAGGCCATTGCCGCGGACGATAAGGAGCCGTGGGCTTACCTTGCGCAGACGATGACGGCCTATGCGACGCGTGACGATGCTTTGGGGATGGCAGCGATCAGCCAGGCTGTCGCGATCAACCCCAACTCCGCGTTCGCACACGGCCAGTTGGGACTTGTGCATGCCAACGGGGGCCGCGCGGCGGACGCCATTCCTTGCATCGACTACGCCCTCAGACTGAGCCCGCGCGAGGCCTTTCTCGGCGACTTTCAGTTCTATTACGCCATGGCTTACTTCCAGGGCGCGAATTACGAGCTTGGATTGAGTTATGCGCTGGAGGCGCATCGCCTGCGGTCCGGCCACGCATATCCGCTGGTCATCGGCACGGCCTGTGCCGGACTTCTGGGCAACCAGGAGGCTGCCACGGACTTGCTCGGGCGGCTCAAGTCGCTGGTCCCTGACATCTCACGGGACTGGGTCGGGGCAACATCTTGTTTCGTCCGCGCCGAGGATCGGGCGCGCCTGATCGAGGGACTTGCCCGCGCCGGCCTGAATTGACCTCGAGAACCGACTGCCCGTCGGTGGAGGCGTTCCCGGCAGCATGTCTCGACGACTTTCGGAATTGTGCTGCGTGGAAGCCCATCTCGCGGCCGCCGCAACAAAGCTGCCAACACGAAGGTCGCTTCAGCTGGCGCTGAAACGCTCCCCGTGATCGGCTCATCGCGAGTAACGCCAACCGGACGCTGAAGGCGTGACTCAAGTCGGGTGGCGTTTGCGACCGACTGCCGGACCGATGAGCGGCGATCCAGGAAAGAGCGCTTGAGTCCAAGAGGAGAGGTATCGGTCTTATTCGTGGAACTCTCATTGCTAAGGGTACTTGGCTCTCACGGGGTGTCCATGCAGAGTGAAGCGATGCCAAAGTACTTCTTCAATATCCATATCGGCGGTGACGTGCTTAGCGATCCCGAGGGGCAGTCCCTGCGCGATCCCGACCAGGCGTGGGAAGTCGCGAGCGCCATGGCTCGGAATTTGATGGACACCCAGTTCGACAAGCCGATCGATTGGGCTTCATCGCACATCGAAGTGAAGGATGACCTGGATGAGATCGTCCTGGAATTTCCGTTCCTGGAAGCCCTTCAGTTCACGCCGAAGTCCCATTGACGCGCTCAGCCGGGCAAGCGTCGGATCGACAGACAGCAGATCCCGGTTCAATCCTTATCCACGCTCTCCACAGGCTCCTCTTCAGCCTATCGACGAATCCGGACGGCTCATGAGACGTTCCCTATATGTTCTTAGGGAGATTCGTCGTGCCAACCCGAAACCGAAAGCTGACCACTGAGCAGGTTCTTGAGGCTCGTCTGAGGTTTGCGTCTGGGGAGCGGGAGTGGAGTAAACTCTCAAGGGACTATGGCGTGAGCCGGGAGACGATCAAATGCGCCGTTGTGGGTGAGACCTTCAAGGAACTCCCGATGCCGCCCAAGAATGCTTTGGGCCATCGACCATTTCCCTATGGCTAGACCATTTCGCCAATCCATCCTCCCACGTCATCACCGACCTTGATCGGGCCATGACGTCGGAGGGTGCCATTCCGGGATAACCCCTCTCCCGCGCGTGAGAGGGGCAGGGGTGAGGGTGTGGCGTCGCAGAACCGGGCTCCGGCGGCAGGCCTCCGACATACGTCTCTCAGCACCTTGTCCGGCTCCGACCAAACAGGGCAGGATTGGGATACTGCTCTCATGTGCTCCGACGACAACACCGGCGTACTTTCGACGCTCGGGTGACGGCGTCGTCTTGTGCAGGATGACGGGCTCTGGTTGACTTGCCGAGCGTGGGCTGGGGCAGGTCGGGGGACGATCTCATGAAGCACAGACACACGCGTTACAGGCACTCTGGAGCCCACCTCGCCCTGGCCATCTTGCTTTCGTTGGGAGGTTCAGGTGCCTTTGCCCAGGAGCAGCACGAGGCAAGCGCGGGCGATCTCGCCAAGGCGGCGCAGAACCCGATCGCCGACATGATCAGCCTGCCGTTCCAGAACAACTTCAACTTCAATGTCGGTCCGCACGAGCAGCTCCAGAACATCCTCAACATCCAGCCCGTCATTCCGATTCATCTCGACCAGGATTGGAACCTGATCACCCGCTGGATCACGCCGGTGATCTCGCAACCGCCCTTGACGATCCCCGGTGACCGCGAGTTCGGCCTCGGCGACATCAATCCGAGCTTTTTCTTCTCGCCGAAGCAGCCGACGCACGGCCTCACCTGGGGCATCGGCCCGACCTTCGTGTTTCCGTCGGGTACCGACAGGACGCTCACGCAGGGCAAGTATTCGATCGGCCCGACCTTCGTCGCGGTCGTGGACAAGGGGCCGTGGCTGTTCGGCGTTCTCATCAACAACGTCTGGTCCTTCGCCGGCAGGAGCAACCGCCCCGACGTCAACCAGATGCTGGTGCAGCCGTTCGTGAACTACAACTTTCCGGGCGGCTGGTACCTGACGTCGGCCCCGGTCATCACGGCGAATTGGGAGGCGGACCGCGGCGAGCGCTGGACCGTGCCGGTCGGCGGCGGCTTCGGGCGCGTGTTCAAGATCGACAAGCAGCCGGTCAACGCCCAGCTCTCCGCATATTACAACGTCGCGTCTCCGACCGCCGGCGCGGATTGGCAGCTTCGGGCGGAGCTGACGTTCCTGTTCCCGGAACAAGCCAAGCCCGCCTTGTCACATCAGCGCTGAAATGGACGCGGCAACTCTCCCTTGGTCGTCTCGACAAAGGGAGAGTTGCCGCGATGGACCAGCCGCACAGCCTGTGGGTCGATTGGCTCTCGAAGCTCCAAAACTCGCCGGACCCCATATCCAGGCTCTGTGGCTCGTCGCCATGCCGGCGACCATGCTCGGCCTCGCATGGCTCACGCTGCGCGGCCTGTCCGGAGCGCATCGACCGCGAGGGACCACGGCCCATCGGTTCATTCGGATAGTCCAGCCTGACGGAGCCCTTCGCATAAGCGGCCGATGACCTCCTGGTTGAACGGAGGGGCGGCTCTCACGGCTGCCACCGTGAGGCCAGGGTAGACTGTGAGAAGCCGTTGAATGCAGGCCTCCGCCTCCTGCTGCCTGCCGATCAGGGCATAGGATGCCGCCAGGAACCGGTTGATCCAGGCCGCTCTCGGATGAGCAAGACGGGCCTTCTCGAGCCATGTGACGGCCTCCGGATAGCGGCCCGCCGCGAAGTGAGCATCCCCGATGCCGGCATAGGTGTTGAAAACCATGGGATCGAATGGACTCAGACGGATTGCCCTCTCGAAGTGATCGATCCCGGTTTGCGGATCATCCAGAAACGTGTGAAGCCACCCGCTGCGGTTCCATGCCCAGGCCGAGTTCGGATCGAGCATCAGCGCCTTATCCAGCAAATACCGCGCGGTCGGGAACTCGCGGGTGATCGTGTGGGCGGCCCCAAGGACGGTCAGAACGAACGGGTCGTCGGATGCCAGACCTGCGGCCAGCTGCGCTTTCTCCAAGGCATCGCGTCTGTCGCCCTCAGGATTCGTCGACCAGTTGTAGATGACCCGTTGCCCGCTGCACCAGGACGCAAGGGACAGGGCCAGAGGATAGACAGGGTCGAGCTTCAGCGCCTGATCGAGAAGACGGGTTGCAGACTGATTGGACGCTTCGTCCAAGGACCAGACATGGGGCAGTGCCTGCATGACCAGATCGTATGCATTCAGGCTGTCCGGCCGCTTACGGCGGGCTCGCTCGATCTCGGCCGCCCGAATCGAGGGTTGGATCGCGCCCACGACGCTGGCCGTGATGCGGTCCTGTAGGTCGAAGATGTCGTCGACCGTGCCGTCATAGCGGTCCCCCCAGAGATGCGCTCCGGTTGTCGCGTCGATCAGCTGCGCCGTGATGCGCACCTTGTCACGACTGCGGCGGACACTGCCCTCAAGCACATAGCGGACGCCGAGGTCCCGACTCACCTGCTGCACGTTTACAGGCTGCCCCTTGTACATGAAGGTCGAGTTCCGAGCGATCACGAAGAAGGAACGGATCCGCGACAGGGCTGCAATGATGTCCTCCGAGAGGCCGTCGGCCAGAAACTCGCCGTCCCGGCTCTCACTCATGTAGTCGAACGGCAGAACCGCGATCGAGGGCCGCTCCGGAATGGGCGGGCTTGATTGTGGCGCTGCCTCGTTGCCGTCGAAGAGGCTGTAGACCCGAACGGGCTTGGCAATATTCTTGACCAGCTGTTCGCCCTGATCCTGGAAGCTGTAAGGCAGCTTGTCCCGCACCTCCTCATAAACCTTGGCTGAAATGCAGATGGCTCCCGGTTGGGCCAGCTGCTCCAGGCGGGCCGCGATATTCACCCCGTCGCCATAGAGATCGCCGTCCAGTTCGCGAATGATGTCCCCGAGATTGATCCCGATCCGAAGCTGGAGGGGACGGGTGCCTCTGCCCGTCGCGCCCGAGGCGAGAACGTCCCGTATCTCCACGGCAAACAGGACGGCCTCGAGGGGACTGCCGAATTCCACCAGGAACCCATCGCCCGTTGTCTTCACCACCCGACCCCGATGCTCGGCAGCCCTGGGTTCGATAAGGTCCTGGCGGAGGCTCCTGATCTGCGCGAGGGTTCCTTCCTCATCCTCACCCATGAGCGTGGAGAAGCCGACCACGTCAGCCGCAAGGATCGCCGCGAGGTGTCGGTGGACTTTTGCGCTGCCGGAGCCGCTCATGGCCGTCCTCTCCGATAGGAAGCCCGATGGTGCGTCTTTGCGGATGCTTCGTCTAGAGCGGGGGATTCACCAAGCTGAGCTCAATGGGTCGTTCCTCCGGCAGGAGGGGTGAGAGACCGTTCAGCCTTCTCCGCCTTGGCCGCGCCGGGTCCTGTAGCACTGGCCCAGCAACAAGAGCCCAACGTCGTCTTCATCCCCGCCAACGACATTGGCGGCGACGCGTTGCGCGGAGCACCGATGCCGCCTCTCGACCAGATGGACCGCGAGGGCTATTGCAGCGGCGATGAAAGAAGGGCAGAGATCCTTAGATAGATCGCCTGAACTGCACAGCTTGCGCCGATCCCCGGAGCAAGCGACCCTTGCCATCAGCCCTCGGATTGTATGGAGCGTCCATGTCTGCCGTTCTCCAGCGCAACAATGTTAAGATCATCGGCAAAGGTCAGCAGCCCATGCTGTTTGCCCATGGCTATGGCTGCGATCAGAACATGTGGCGCTTCATCACGCCCGCCTTCGAAGACCGTTACAAGATCATTCTCTTCGATCATGTCGGGCACGGGCAATCGGACGCGACAGCCTTCGATCCGGCGAGGCACGGCTCGCTTGGCGGCTATGCCGACGACGTGCTGGCGATCTGCCGGGAGCTGGACCTGAAGGACGTGATCTTCGTCGGCCACTCGGTCAGCGCCATGATCGGCGTTCTCGCCGCCATCCAGGAGCCGGAGCGGTTCGAGCGACTGGTTCTGATCGGCCCGTCGCCCCGCTACATCAACGACGGCGACTATGTCGGCGGGTTCAGGCAGGAGGATATCGAGGGCCTGCTCGACTTCCTCGACAGCAACCATCTCGGCTGGTCGAGCACCATGGCCCCGACGATCATGGGCAACCCGGACCGGCCGGAACTCGGCGAGGAGCTGACCAACAGCTTCTGCCGCACCAATCCGGACATCGCCAAGCACTTCGCTCGCGTGACGTTTCTCTCGGACAACCGTGCGGATCTGCCGGAGGTGAAGACGAAGGCGCTCATCCTCCAATGCTCGCAGGACGTGATTGCCCCCGAAGGTGTCGGGCGCTACTTGCATCAGAACCTGCCGGACAGCGAACTCGTCCTGATGCAGGCGACTGGGCATTGCCCAAACCTGAGTGCCCCCGAGGAGACCATCTTAGCCATGAAAGCCTTTCTTGGAGAGCCGGCCCCCGTGAAGGCGGCAGCCGAGTGACCATCGATCCGGGAGCGCTGCTCGAGACGGCTGAGGAACTCTACGAAAGCGCCCCCTGCGGCTATCTATCGACCCTGCCGGACGGCACCATCGTCAAGGCCAATCAGACGTTCCTGACCTGGATCGGCATGGAGCGGCAGGAGCTGATCGGCCACAGGTGCTTCCAGGATCTTCTGAGCATCGGCGGCAGGATTTTCTACGACACGCACTTCGCGCCGCTGTTGCGGATGCAGGGCTTCGTCAACGAGATCGCGTTTGATCTGACCTGTGCCGATGGCCGGCAACTGCCGGTCCTGGCCAACTCTGTTCAGAAGCTGGATGCGGCTGCGCGCCCGATGGTTCATCGCATCACGCTCTTCAATGCGGCCGACCGGCGCAAATACGAGCGCGAGCTCCTGCTGGCCCGCCAGAAGGCGGAGCAGGCCACGGAGGACCTCAAGCGCCTGAACGAGACGCTGGAGGAGCGGGTCGCACAGGAGGTCGCCGAGCGGATGAAGGCCGAGGAGGCGCTGCGCCAAGCCCAGAAGATGGAAGCGGTAGGCCAGCTCACGGGCGGCATCGCGCACGACTTCAACAACCTGCTCACCATCATCGTCGGCAACATCGAGCTTCTGCAGCGCCGTCTGCCGGAGGGCAACGAGCGGCTCGAGCGAGCGGCCAACCACGCCATGGAGGCCACACGGCGGGCCGCCACCCTGACGCAGCGGCTTTTGGCCTTCTCCCGCCGGCAGCCCCTCGAACCCAAGCCCATCGACGCCAACAAGCTGGTGGCGGGCATGTCCGAGCTGCTGCGTCGGACGCTGGGCGAAATGATCGTATTGGAGACAGTTCTCGCCGGCGGCCTCTGGCGGACGCAGGCCGACCCGAACCAGCTGGAGAACGCCATCGTCAACCTGGCGGTGAATGCCCGGGACGCTATGCCGGGTGGTGGCAAGCTCACCATCGAGACGGCGAACACCCGCCTGGATGAGGCCTATGTGGAAGCCTTGGCCGAAACGGTGCCGCCCGGACAGTATGTGCAGGTATCGGTGTCCGACACGGGAACGGGCATGGACAAGGCCACGATGGAGAAGGTGTTCGAGCCGTTCTTCACCACCAAGGCGGCCGGCAAGGGAACCGGTCTGGGCTTGAGCCAGGTCTATGGCTTCGTGCGCCAGTCGAACGGTCACGTCAGGATCTACAGCGAGCTCGGCGAGGGAACGACGATCAAGATCTACCTGCCTCGCCTGATCGGCTCCGTCGAGGAGCCGGACGAGGCCCCCGCGCAGCGCCCTGCGATGGTGAAGGGCTCCGGCGAAACCATTCTGGTCGTTGAGGATGAGCCCGCTCTGCGGGCCTATGCGATCGAGGCTCTGCGCGACCTCGGGTATCGTGCGCTCGAGGCGGCCAATGGGCGAGAGGCTCTCTCACTCGTGGAGCAGCACCCCGAGATTGCATTGCTGTTTACCGATGTGGTGCTGACCGGCGGCATGAACGGACGCGTGCTCGCGGACGAGGTTACACGCCATAAGCCTGATCTCCCTGTTCTCTACACCACGGGTTATACGGCCAATGCCATTGTCCATCATGGCCGCCTTGACTCGGGAACGCACCTGATCGGCAAACCCTTCACCTATGCTGAACTCGCTACCAAGGTGCGCCGGATGCTTGATGGAGCGTGAGCTGACGAGGGGCCGCTCCTGAGAGAAGCCGGCACCTGCAACAGATGACGTTGCAGAGAGGAGCGTTACGTTGCTCGCTCTTCCCTGTGGCATCGGCGGCTACAGGTTCCGGGTTCGCCTGCGGCGCTCCGGAACGACAAGGAGTGTCATCCCCTCCCCGCCCTTGATCCGGGGGGCGAAATGCGGTTCGCTGCCGCTGAGAATAAGCATCGGGAAATGGGAAGGAACACACGCATGGCGAAGAACACGATCTGCCTCTGGTACGACAAGGATGCGGAGGCGGCCGCCCGCTTCTATGCCGAGGTCTTTCCCGACAGCGCGGTCCATGCCGTGCACCGCGCGCCCGGCGATTACCCCTCGGGCCGGGAGGGCGACGTGCTGACGGTCGAGTTCACCGTGGCGGGCGTGGCCTGTCTCGGCCTCAACGGAGGGCCCGCGTTCAAGCACAGCGAAGCCTTCTCGTTCCAGATCGCCACGGACGACCAGGAGGAGACCGACCGCTACTGGAACGCCATCGTGGGCAATGGCGGCCAAGCGAGCGAGTGCGGCTGGTGCAAGGACCGGTGGGGCATATCCTGGCAGATCACGCCGCGCGTCCTGATGCAGGCGCTGGCGGCCGGCGGCGGTGAAGCCAAGCGCGCCTTCGCAGCGATGATGACCATGCAGAAGATCAACGTCGCGGCCATCGAGGCGGCGCGGCGCGGCTGAGGGCTTCGGGGAATTCGCCCACGACCTTCTGGTTGGGAATTTCGGGGACGGGAGGATTAATGCCTACGATCCTCACGACTTCCATTTCCTCGGCACGGTGGACGATCCCAGCGGCAATCAGGTCGTGATCGGCGATCTCTGGGCCCTCGTGCCCGGCAACCGCGGCCCGCACAGCGATCCGCACAGCATCTATTTCACCGCGGGCGTGCAGGACGAAGCGCATGGCCTGTTCGGAAAACTCACGGCCGCCCCGGCGCATCACAATAGCGGAGCAACGGATTTGCTCATCTGATCCGGCAGAGCGCATCGTGCGTGATCCGGCAGAGCGCATCGTGCGGCCCTCCGGGTCCGCACGATGCGCCCACGGCAAATGTCACACGAGCGCGCGGACCGTTCGACGCACGACCAGGGACACGGTGGTGGTCGACATCAGGAAGCCGCGTTCGTCCCGCACCTCGACCACGACTTCGTGAGCGTCGCCCTTCTGCAGCTTCTCCCGCGCGATGTCCGCCGCGCCTTTGGCGGCCTCATGCTCGGCGGCGTCCAGATCCGCGCATTCGACCCCGAGTTGGTCCGTTGAGACCGTCCCGTCTTCCCGCACGTCGAAATAGAACCGAGGCAATACGTTCTCCTGACCGGAACTTGTCAACGACGCAGGAGGCCCCTTGTTCGACGCGCCTGACAGGAAGCTTCGAGAAACATGCCGTCTCGCTTGAACGAAACTGGACCTGATAGGTTATTCCTTATCACCAGCCGATCAAAACCCGTAGATCCTGGTGGCTGAGAGACGTGCGCCCCCGCCTGCACAAGACGAGGAGCACCGCGATGGTCGACACATCCCGGATATCGATGCCGCCTGTAACGGGCGGGTTCTTCGGCTCTCGCAGCTGATCCTGAAACGGTCACGCGATCTCCTCGACGAAACCTCTCTTTTGGTGAAAGCGATCGAGGCGGCTCCATCATCGGGATGCCTACGCCCAATGCAGGTGAACGCGAAACCCCGGACACGCCGGAGCAAAGCGCGGACCGCCTTGGAGGACGACCTCCGGGTCGGGCCGATCGCCCGACGATGGCGGCCGCGACTTGGCGCAGCCCCCTCGCCATCCAGGGCGCCATTCCAGGTCAAATACTCGCCGCCATCGGGTTGTTGAACAGGACAACGGCCCTACAACACTTGGCTAAGTTTAACCTGAATTGCGACAACAAGGCCTCAGATCGAGTAGCCCGAAGCGCAGGCCGACATGGGACTGAACCGGACTGACCGACTGAGCTGAACTATTCTCGCTGGAGGCGTTCGCCCGGATGACGATGGATCAGGTTCAAGGATCGCAGCCTTCCTCCACGGCTCTGGAGCGCGACGCGCGCCTCGTGTCCACGGACCACAGGGTCGCGCCGAGCGAGATCGCCATCGGGGTCGTGATCGGCCGGGCGGCGGAATATTTCGACTTCTTCGTCTTCGCCATCGCGTCCGTGGTGGTGTTCCCCAAGGTGTTCTTTCCGTTCGCGGAACCCGTGACGGCGACGCTCTATTCCTTCGCCCTGTTCTCGCTGGCCTTCATCGCCCGGCCGATCGGCACGGTCATCTTCATGGCCATCGACAGCCGGCACGGGCGCGGCGTCAAGCTCACCATCGCGCTCTTCCTGCTCGGCTTCTCCACCATGGCGGTGTCCTTCCTGCCCCGCTACGAGCAGATCGGCGCCTGGTCGATTTATCTCCTGGCCATCCTGCGCATCGGGCAGGGCCTCGCCCAGGGCGGCGCCTGGGACGGGCTTGCGTCACTTCTCGCGCTCAACGCGCCCGCAGAGCGGCGGGGCTTCTACACCGCCGTCGCGCAACTCGGCGCTCCGATCGGCTTCATGGTCGCCAGCGTCCTGTTCGCGTTCTTCATGCTCAACCTGTCCGACGCCGATTTCCTGGATTGGGGCTGGCGCTATCCGTTCTTCTGCGCGTTCACGATCAACGTCGTGGCCGTGTTCGCGCGGCTGCGGCTCGTGGCGACGGAAGAGTTTTCGCGGCTTCTCGAACAGCGGCGGCTCGAACCCTCACCGGTCATCCCGCTGATCCGCACCCAGGGGCGCGTTCTCATCGTCGGCGCGCTGATCCCGCTGGCCAGCTTCGCCCTCTTCCATCTCGTCACCGTGTTTCCCATCAGCTGGATCACCCTGTTCACCCAGCGCTCCGCAGGCGAGTTCCTGATGATCCAATGCTCAGGCGCGTTCATCTGCGCCGGAGCCGTCGTGGCCTCTGGCCTCATCGCCGACCAGATCGGCCGCCGCAGGCTGCTCATCTTCTCGGCCGGCCTCATCGCGATCTTCGCCGTCTGCAGCATCATCGCCCCCCTGATCGTCGAGGAAAACGCCATCGGCCAGACGATCTACGTCAATGCGGGTTTCGCGCTGCTCGGCCTGTCCTACGGCCAATCGTCCGGCGCGATCACGTCGCAGCTCGAACGACGCTACCGCTATACGGGCGCGGCCCTCACAACCGACCTCGCCTGGCTGCTCGGCGCCGGCTTCGCGCCGCTGATCGTCCTGTTCCTGTCGGCCCGCTACGGGCTCGCCTGCGTCGGCCTGTACCTGCTGTCGGGGGCGGTCACGACCCTCCTGGCGCTCATCCTGTCCCGCTCCGAAATCCGGCAGGTTTGAACCATGCGGAAGCCGATCCGACCGACCCGTCAGAACGCATCTCGCCCGAGCGGATCCTTGAAGCGCAAGTCCCTCCATGGTCTGACGCTGCTCGCCACCGCGGGCCTGCTCGCCGGATGCAACATGACCGTCATGTTTCCATCGGGTGACGTGGCGGTCCAGCAGCGCAACCTCGTCGTCGCGTCCGTCGCCTTGATGCTGCTCGTGGTCCTGCCCGTGATCGCGCTCACCTTCATCTTCGCGTGGCGCTACCGCGCATCGAACACGGACGCGCCCTACGACCCCGAATTTCACCATTCGACGCAGCTCGAAGTCGTCATCTGGACCGTGCCCCTGCTCATTATCATCGCGCTGGGCGCGATGACTTGGATCAGCACGCACACGCTCGATCCCTACCGTCCGCTCGCGCGGATCGGACCGGGCAAGCCCGTGCCCCCCGACGTGAAGCCCCTGACCGTCGAGGTCGTCGCGCTCGACTGGAAATGGCTGTTCATCTACCCCGATTACGGCGTCGCGAGCGTGAACGAGATGGCCGCACCGGTGGACGTGCCGATCTCCTTCAAGATCACGTCGTCCTCCGTTTTCAACACGTTGTCCGTGCCCGCCCTCGCGGGCATGATCTATGCCATGCCGGGCATGCAAACGAACCTTCAGGCTGTCATAAACCATGAGGGGGAGTTCACCGGGCTATCGGGGCACTACAGCGGGTCGGGCTTCTCCCGCATGAACTTCGGCTTCCAAAGCCTCAGCCGGCAAGGCTTCGACGAGTGGATCGCGAAGGTCAAGTCAGCAGGGACGCCCCTCGACCGGGAGGCTTATCTCGAACTCGAAAAGCCGAGCGAAGCAGAGCCGGTCCGCCATTTCGCGTCGGTCGAGGGCGGTCTCTTCGACGCCATTCTCGGCCTGTGCGTCAGACCGGGTCAGATGTGCATCAGCGAAATGCGCCATATCGATAGGACGGGTGGCACGGCCGAGAGCAGCGAGGAAAACCGCAGGCGCCTGGACTACGACAACCGCCGGCTGGAAAGCGGCGACGAGCCGGCCGGGGCGACCTTCCCGGCTTCCGGCCGACCGCCTCAGGGCTCCGTCCAGCCTCAGGGCATGATGCCGCGGGACCAGGACCTGACCCGCGGCGGCGTCAACGCTCCCCAGACGCAACCCGACCAGGGACAGGGCAACGCCGTCCCGGGCGCCGACAGGGGACCTGCGCCGGCCCAATTGAACAATCAACCTGCCGACGGTCACCAGCACTGATTGGAACGAGCATCCTCATGTTCTCGAACGTCGATCTCCAGCAACTCATCTTCGGGCGCCTTTCGCTCGAAGCCATTCCCTATCACGAGCCCATCCTGCTCGTGACCTTCGCGGTCGTGGCCCTGGGCGGGATCGCGCTCCTCGCCGCCATCACGTGGTACGGCAAGTGGGGCTACCTGTGGCACGAATGGTTCACGAGCGTCGATCACAAGAAGATCGGCATCATGTATGTCATCCTGGCTATCGTGATGCTGCTGCGCGGCTTCGCCGACGCGGTCATGATGATCACCCAGAAGGCGCTTTCGGTCGGCGTGAACGAGGGCTACCTGCCTCCGCACCATTACGATCAGGTCTTTTCCGCCCATGGCATGATCATGATCTTCTTCATGGCCATGCCGTTCGTGACCGGCATCATGAACTACATCATGCCGCTGCAGATCGGTGCGCGCGACGTGGCCTTCCCGTTCCTGAACAATTTCAGCTTCTGGATGACGGCGGGCGGCGCCGTCCTGACGATGATGTCCCTGTTCGTCGGTGAGTTCTCGCGCGCCACATGGCTCGGCTTCGCTCCGTTGTCGGGGGCGGCATACAGTCCGGGCGTCGGGGTCGACTACTACATCTGGGGCCTCCAGATCGCGGGCGTCGGTACCACGTTGTCGGGCATCAACCTGATCGCCACCATCGTCAAGATGCGCGCTCCGGGCATGACGATGATGAAGCTGCCCGTCTTCTGCTGGACGACGCTTGCCAGCAACGCCATCATCGTGACGATCTTCCCGGTCCTGACCGCGACCTTGGCGCTCCTCGCCCTCGACCGTTACGTGGGAACGCATTTCTTCACGAACGATTTCGGCGGCAATGCGATGATGTACATGAACCTCATCTGGATCTGGGGCCATCCGGAGGTCTACGTTCTCATCCTGCCCGCCTTCGGCATCTTCTCGGAGGTCACCTCGACCTTCTGCAGCAAGCGGCTGTTCGGCTACACGTCGATGGTCTACGCCACGATGGTGATCGCCCTCGTGTCCTGGCTCGTCTGGCTGCACCACTTCTTCACCATGGGTGCGGGTCCCACCGTCAACGCCTTCTTCGGCATCGCCAGCATGATCATCTCGATCCCGACGGGCGCGAAGGTGTTCAACTGGCTCTTCACCATGTATCGCGGCAAGATCCGCTTCGAGACGCCGTTCATCTGGGTGGTGGGCTTCATCCCGACCTTCGTGATCGGCGGCCTGACGGGCGTTCTGCTCGCGGTGCCACCCGCCGACTTCGTGGTGCACAACAGCCTGTTCCTCGTGGCCCATTTCCACAATGTCATCATCGGCGGCGTCGTGTTCGGGCTGCTGGCGGGCGTCCAGTACTGGTTCCCCAAGGCGTTCGGCTACAAGCTCGACCCGTTCTGGGGCAAGGCGTCGTTCTGGTGCTGGCTCGTCGGATTCTGGACCGTGTTCGGGCCGCTCTACATCCTCGGCCTGATGGGCGTGACGCGCCGGACGCAGCATTTCGACGACCCGAGCGTGCAGCCCTTCCTGACCGTGGCGGCCATCGGCGTCTTCATCATCGCGGCCGGTATCCTGGCCTTCCTGATCCAGCTCGTCGTCAGCTATATCCGGCGCGAGAGCCTGCGCGACCTCACCGGCGATCCCTGGGACGGGCGCACGCTCGAATGGGCGACGTCCTCGCCTCCCCCGCCCTACAATTTCGCCTTCACGCCCGTGGTCCACGACCTCGATGCCTGGTGGGACATGAAGAGGCGCGGCGCTGATCACCCCTTGGAAGGCTTCAGGCCGATCCACATGCCCAGGAACACCGGCGCGGGCGTGGTGCTGGCCGGGCTCAGCACCGTGCTCGGCTTCGCCTTGGTCTGGTACATCTGGTGGCTGGCCGCCCTGTCCTTCGTGGCGCTCCTGGCGACCGCCATCATCCACACCTTCAACTACAACCGGGACTACTACATCCCGGCCGAGGACGTCGTGCGGCTTGAAAGCCAACGCATGGCGCAACTCGCAGGAAGGGCCTGAGCCGATGCATGAAATGACCCCGCCGCCGGGCGCCACGGCGCCGGTCTTCTACGAGCAGGAAGAGCACGCCCACGGCGATGGGGGCACGTTGTTCGGCTTCTGGATCTACCTGATGGGGGACAGCCTCATCTTCGCGGTCCTGTTCGCCTGCTATGGCGTGCTCGGCCGCAACTACGCGGCCGGCCCGTCGGGCGCCGAGCTGTTCGACCTGCGGCTGGTCGCGGTCAACACGACCCTCCTGCTCCTGTCCTCCATCACCTACGGCTTCGCCATGCTGGAGATGGACAAGGAAAAGGCCCGCACAACACTCATCTGGCTCGCGGTCACGGGCCTGCTCGGCGCGGGGTTCCTCGCGATCGAGCTTTATGAATTCGCCCATCTGATCCGCGAGGGCGCCACGCCTCAGCGCAGTGCCTTCCTGTCCTCGTTCTTCGCGCTGGTGGGCACCCACGGGCTGCACGTCACGTTCGGCATCGTCTGGCTCGTGACCCTGATGGTCCAGGTGCGCATGCGCGGACTGATGCTGGAAAACAAGCGCCGGCTCATGTGTCTGTCCATGTTCTGGCATTTCCTCGACGTGGTCTGGATCGGCGTGTTCACCTTCGTCTACCTGATGGGAGTCATGCGATGAGCGACGTCGTCGAGCACGGGCTCGCCGGGAGGCCCCAAGGCCACGGCGAGGCGCATGGACCGCATGATGCGCACGGCTCGCAGGGCACGTTCAGAAGCTACATGACCGGCTTCGTCCTGTCGGTCATCCTCACGGCCATTCCGTTCTGGCTCGTGATGGGCAACGTGCTGGACGACACGCGCACGACCGGCATCGTGATCATGGCGCTGGCGGCCGTGCAGATCGTCGTTCATATGATCTACTTCCTGCATATGAACACGAAATCCGAGGGCGGCTGGACCTTCCTGGCCCTGCTGTTCACGCTCATTCTCGTCGTCGTCACGCTGGTTGGCTCGATATGGGTCATGTACCACCTCGACCAGAACATGATGCAGATGCCGCCCCACGAGGCGGTGCAAAAGCCCTGACGGGCAAACGCATCGCGGCTCTGGTCGCTTTCGACGTGATCGCACTGCTGCTCGTGGTCGGTCTCGCGTCGCTCGCGGTCTGGCAGGTCCATCGCCGTGCCACCAAGCTCGACCTGATCGCGCGCGTGGACGCCCGCGTTCATGCGGCTCCCACGCCTGCGCCGGGTCGGGAACAATGGGCCGACGTGTCGGCGGCCGCGGACGAGTACCGCCACGTGGGCGTGACGGGCCGATGGCTCGTGGATCGCTCCGCGCGCGTGCAGGCGGTCACGGAACTGGGCGGTGGGTATTGGATCATGACGCCCTTGGCCCGGGACGATGGGACGACGGTTCTCGTCAATCGCGGCTTCGTTCCTGAGACCGAGCGCGATCCGGCCTCGTGGCAGCCGCACAGCGCCGGCCCCGTCACGGTCGTGGGCCTGTTGCGCATCTCGGAGCCGCATGGCGGCTTTCTGCGCGCGAACGATCCCGCGTCCGGCCGGTGGTACTCCCGCGACGTGGCGGCGATCGCCGCAACCCAAGGTCTCGACAATGTCGCGCCGTATTTCATCGACGCCGAACGGACACCGGGTCAGAGCGGCCTGCCCGTCCCCGGACTGACCGTGATCGCCTTTTCGAACAACCACCTCGTCTACGCGCTCACCTGGGTGGCTTTGGCCCTGATGACCGCAGCGGGAGCGATCTTCGTCAACCTGGACCTGCTACGACCCCGCTGGTTCGGATTGCGGCAGGCGAGCCTGCACGAATCATGATTTGACGCTGGGCCTCGGTTCATTCGTTTCTTTTGCGAAACAAAAACCGCTCGCCTCCGCACAAGTTTCAATCTTCCGCCCCCTGTGACGCGCTTCACAGCCCACCTCCGCACAATGGTTCAAAGTCCCATCATCGCCAACCGAGATCGCATCTCCGGCGGTACGGAACGCAACCCTTGAACTGCAGAGGATTTGTCATGAACATCAACGTGAATGCCAGCCCGATCACCCAGGTCGCCACCACCACGGCCATCGGCGGCCCCGGTCTCTTCGGCGATGGTGGCGATGCCACGGCGGTGACGAACCAGCACGCCGACAGCTCGAACGTCCAGCTGGGCGACAGCTATCACTTCCCCTGGGGTGGCCCGGCCGATTTCGGCCCCGACATCAACGTCAATGCCAGCCCGATCACCCAGGTGGCGGAGACGACCGCCATCGGCGGTGTCGGCCTCTTCGGCCACGGCGGCGACGCTTTCGCGCTCACCAACCAGGACGCCCACATCTTCAACCATCAGGGCTGATCCCGCCCTGGAGCGCCAGGGCCGCAGGCTTTGGCGCTCCGCTTCCCTTCCGGCCTTATCATTGAGGCCCGGCCTGAACGCGCGTCAGCGGCGTGCCGTCCACCGCAGTCGCTTCGGCGCTCTCGAGCTTTTTGACATCCTCAGGCGAGAGCGCCGGCCGGTTCACCTTGATCGTCAGCTTGTTCAACCTGGCGGTCAGCGGGAACGGCGGCGTGTAATCGGCATCGTTCACGCCGGTGAGCGTGTCCGAGCCGATGTCAAAGGACTCGTCCCATTGCAGGATCATCGGCAACGTGTGTTCCAGCGTGATCGTCTGCACCGCCGTGCCGTCGACCTTGAGGGTGCCGGCACCGGGACGGCCGACCCCGCTCATGCTGTTGAACGCAAGGGTGCCGGCGCCCAGGCCATCGTACTTGAAGTCGAATTCCAGCGTGTGCTTGCCAGGCGTAAGCGCCTCCGGCCCCTCCCACTTCACCCGCTTCAGGTCGACCAAGTTCCACAGGAACACCGGCTTGCCCTTGAGCAGGTAGAAGCCGTAGCCGGCAAAGCGCCCGCCCGACGTCAGGATCATTCCCTCGGCTCCTCCCGGCGGCACCTCGATGTCGGCCGTGATCGTGTACGAGGTGTTCAGCAGCACCGGCGAGTCGCCCTGCGGCAACCCGGTCATCGGCCGAGTATAGACAAATTCGGAGCGCCCCGCCGTGATGTTCGGGCGCGGCGCGGCGATGCGCGCGGCCACCGAGGCATCCATCGGGAACACCTGGTACCTATTCGCCTCGGCGACGAACATCCGCTTCAGCTCCTCCACCTTCTGCGGATTCCTGTCCGCCACGTCGGTGGTCTGGCTGAAATCCGTGTTCAGGTCGTAGAGCTGGAGCACCTGGTTGTTGAGCGGGTCGGGATTGGCCGGGCCGAAGGCCTCCCACGGGGCGCGGTTGACCTGGGTGCTCAGGAGCCAGCCGTCGTTGTACAGCGCCCACTGCCCCATCATCTCGAAATACTGCGTCGTGTGCCGCGATGGCGCCTTGGCGTTCGCCGCGTCGAAGGTGTAGGCGAAACTCGTGCCCTCGATCGGCGCCTGCTTGATCCCGTCGACGACATCCGGCGCGCGGATGCCCGCGGCCTCGAGGATCGTCGGCACCACGTCGATGACGTGGACGAACTGCTCGCGGAGGGCTCCCTTGTCCTTGATGCGCGCCGGCCACGACACGGCCATGTTCTGGTTGATGCCGCCGAGTTGCGAGGCATTCTGCTTGAACCAGGAGAACGGCGTGTCGAAGGCCCACGACCAGCCGGCCGACATGTGATTGTAGGTCTGCTCGGTGCCCCAGACATCGTAGAACTTCATCTGGACGTCGACCGGCAACTCGTTCAGGCCGTTGAAGAACGCCACTTCGTTGGGCGTTCCCTTCGGCCCGCCCTCGGCACTGGTGCCGTTGTCGCCGTTGATGTAGATGACCAGCGTGTTGTCGTGTTGTCCGATATCGTCGAAGGCCTGGATCACCCGTCCGATCTCGTGGTCGTTATAGGCCGCATAGGCGGCGAAGACTTCGACCTGGCGAATGTAGAGCTTCTTCTCATCGGCCGAGAGCGCATCCCATTCCTTCAGCACATCCTTGGGCCAAGGTGCCAACCTGGTATCGCTAGGAACGACCCCGAGCCGCTTCTGGTTCTCGAAGATACGCTCGCGCAGCTTGTTCCATCCCTCGTCGAACAGGTGCATGTCGCTGATCTTCTTCACCCACTCCGCCGTCGGGTGATGCGGGGCGTGCGTGGCCCCGGGCGCGTATTTGACGAAGATCGGCTTCGACGGCTGAATCTGATGCATCCGGTTGACGTAGTCGATGGCATCGTCGGCCATCGCGGTGACCAGGTTCCAGCTCCCGGCCGGCTTGCCCTCGAAGGGATAGATCTGCGTCGTGTTGCGGAAGAGGTTCGGCTGCCACTGGTTGGCATCGCCGCCTACGAAACCGTAGAAGTACTCGAAGCCCATGCCGGTCGGCCACTGGTCGAACGGTCCAGCCTGGCTGGCCGCGAAGGCGGGCGTGTTGTGGTCCTTGCCGAACCAGGACGTGGCATAGCCGTTGTCGAGCAGGATCCGGCCGATGGTGGCCTTGTCCTTGGCGATGATGCTGTTGTAGCCGGGGAAGCCCGTGGACTGCTCGGAGATCACGCCGAACCCGGCCGAGTGATGGTTGCGCCCGGTGATGAGTGCGGCGCGCGTCGGCGAACACAGGGCGGTGGAGAACACGCGGTTGTAGCGCAGGCCTTCGTTGGCGACCCGGTCGAGCGCCGGCGTCGGGATGACCCCGCCGAAGGTGCCGGGCACGCCGAAGCCGGCGTCGTCGGTGATAATCAGCAGGACGTTGGGTGCATCTTTCGGCGGCACGATGCGCGGCGCCCACCACGGCGTGGACTGCAAGGCCTCGTTCCTGATCACGCCGCCGAATTGCGGGTCCGGCGCAGGGAGTTGGCGTCCATCGATGGTCGTGGTCGCATCCGGCGCCCCGGGTGTGCCGGTGACCTGCTGGGCCTGCGCCACGGAGATGGACAGAAGGCTGGCGGCGGCGAGGGAAAAGGCTGCGGAGATCGCTTTCATGGTGGGCTCCTCCCGAGACCGGCACGGCAAGCCTGTGCCACACGAACGGGACGCCGCCGTGCCTCCATGCAAGGCGGCTCATGGGGTGGAGATCGTGCTGCCCCGATTGCGACAGTGTCGCCCAGCGCCGGGCTTCCGGGCTATCGGGGATATTCCTGAAATCGGCAGCGGCAAACCCTGATTTCAGCTGCGGTGATTTTGCACGCCGCCGGACAGATGGCGGCTCCGGGCTAGCGCGACAATACGCGTCGTTCGGGACCGAAGCGTTATGGTATTCTGTCCATCGGACCCGGCCGCACCTGGACCGGCGCCATCATAACGGAACGCGGCCGGGCCGAACCGGCCTTGGAGGGGGGCCTCTCATGGAAACAACAGTCATCGGCGTCTTGAGGAAGGCCTGCGATCTCGTCGGCAGCGGGGAATCCCTCGGGATCCTCGAAGCCATCAGCTCCCTGAGGGATCAGACCAGCGGGCGGACGCGGGATCTCGCCTATTACGCCGTGCTCGAAACCGCGATGGTGAGCCGTGGCGATGCCTCTCTGGCGATGCTCTCCGCCGATGATCGGACAGAATCCACGATCGAACTGCTCGAGGCAACCATCCGGCGCATCATGTCGGCGCTTCACTAGAGCATCGCACGGACCCGGAGGGCCGCGTCAGCGAAAAGTGGACCCGGTTTTCCGCGCCCAACGATGCGCCAGCCAAGAGAAAAAGCATCGTCAAAGGTTGCCTTCAGACCCGCAGGCGATCTGTGCTCCCGTCATGTGGACGGGCGTGACCGGCTTCACGTCCCGGCCGGCGACGGCGCAAGTGAGGCGTGCCTCGGACCGGCATTGCGGTCCTTTCGCCGGACCGACGCGCGGTCCGACGGCGAATTGAACCGTCACTTCTCCGGGCGCCAATTCGAGAAAGCCTTCGACCGACGACAGCCAGGTCTGGCCGACGAGATCCTCCGTGGCGCGCGCTTCGCTCAGGGCCTGCTCGACGCAGGCCACGGCGGCTTCCTTCGGCTGCAAGGGTTCGAGCACGACGGGCGGCGTGATGGCAGCGGTGGTTTCCACCTCGGGAACCTGCTTCGTCGCGGAAGCTTGCTGCTCGGTGTCCTGCGGCTCGCCACGAAACCCGTTGATGATCGCAAGCACCAGAACCGCGAACACCGCCGTCTGGATCGGGATGCGTTTCAGTTTGCTCAGCAGCGGAGCCCGGCGGAAGAGGATCGGGCCGTACAGATGAACGAAAATGGTGACGAGGGTGAGAAGAAGGAGGAAACGCAACATAATGGATCGTGCCCGCGCGGTATCGTGCGAAATGAACGGCTTGTCCTGGGAACTCCTCCAACCTAACCCAGGATCCCGGTCATCGCATGCGGCAAGTGCCGCTTCTCGTTTTTATGGTTAGCGAAGGGTTAAAGAGCCTGCGCGCTTCCTGATGTCGAGCAACGCCGCCGCAATGTCCTGCTCCATGGTTCGGGCGATCGGGTGGCGATAATGAATCTGATCGATGAATGCGTCGGTCTTCTTCAGCTCCGGGCGATCATCCCACCAATCGACCAAGGCCGTATTCGGCCGCCCCGCTGCGAGTTCGATCAGACGCTGCCTGCAGGCCTGCTCGGCGCGATGTCTCGGCGTTCCAGCCTGCGGTTGCCTCGCCGTGAACACCGGCGGGACCACGAGAACGATCGGGAGATCGGCCGGCAAAGCCGCAAGCCTTTCGCCCAGAACGCGGACACCCGGAAACGACGGCTCGCCCAAAGCGTGCCGATCGTTCATACGCTTGAACAGGAGTTCGCGACGGCGGGGCTCATCCGTGAAAAGCGTCGCGTAGAGAGGCTCGTAATCCCAGTATCCGTCTGGCCCGGACTTGGCTCTTGAAGCCGGAAGAATGCCCAGGCGTCGGCCAGCCTGCTTCGCGCTGCTCATGCTGATCAGGCCGGCCAGATACTCGGCCGTCGAATCGCCGATGCGCCAGAACGGAAAGGAGTTGTTGCCGGGTTGCGTCGGATCGGAGTCGCACCAGACATCCCGGCTGAGCGCCATCACGAGAGCTTTCGCCGTGCCGTCATGATGCTTCATGAACCACTCGAGGACCGCCATCTGTTCGGGAATCTGCGCACCGGGCACGGCCAACTGGCCGAACGGCATCCCGGTCAGCTCCGTCAGCCGCGACGGTGAGATTTGGGAGATCGTCGAATTCCCGATCACCATCGCTTGGTATCGCGGGTTGCGTCCTACGCTTGCCGTCGCATTGAGTTCCCTCTGCCCCCGCAGGTCCGGCTCGCGGGAGAACGGCGAGCGTCCCGTGTCGTAGGGATCGATCAGGTACATCGCACCCACGAGTGTCAGAACCAAAGCAACGGACGAGAACACCGCCCATGTGGCGAAGCGCTTCCAAGCCTGGTTCTGATTGTCTGCCGTCATCGGATGCGCTGCCCGTCAGAACTGGAAATAGATGAATTCATAATTCGCGGAATCCCCGATCGTGAGCAGGACTCCCACCAGAACAACAGCGAAGCCGACAGCGATCCAGCGCCGGGGCGGAACGAGTTGGACCGCCGTCCATGCAGTCGGCCCCAGGCATGCCACGGCGGCCGCGAGGGCGATGGCGCGCCACTTGAACGTCCCGCCGTGTGTCGTGAGCCCGAGCATGCCTTCATAGATCCGCAATGCGGCATCGAAACTCGTCGCTCGGAACAGGACCCACGTGAACATGACGAACAGCATTGTCAGCACCCAGCCTGCGATGGCCGGCATGCGAAGCCCGGCCCGGCGCCAGAGGACGCCTGCGCCGAGGCCGAGACCATGCGCGACGCCCCAGGCGATGAAGGTGAGCCCGGCCCCGTGCCAGAGCCCTCCGAGCGCCATGGTGGCGAACAGGGCACCGATCTGAACGCCGAGCCCGTTCCGGCTGCCGCCGAGGGGGATGTAGAGATAATCGCGCAGGAAACGCGACAGGGTCATGTGCCAGCGACGCCAGAAATCCTGGAGCGACGTCGAGGCATAGGGTTTGTCGAAGTTCTGCGGCAGGACGATTCCAAGCATGAGCGCCATGCCCAGCGCCATGTCCGTATAGCCCGAGAAGTCGAAATAGATCTGGAACGTGAAGCCGAGCGTCGCCTGCCATGCATCGATGGTGGGGATCGCGGCGCCGGTTGCCGCCTTGGCGAAGACTGGATTCACGTATTCGGCCAGGGGATCGCTGACGAAGACCTTTTTCGCGAGGCCGAGAATGAGCAGCATGAACCCGCGCCCGAAGCGCTCCGCTGCGTCGGGGCGCTTGTAGGGCCGCTCGTCGAACTGGTGCATGATCTCGCTCCAGCGGACGAGCGGACCGGCGAGCACCTGGGGGAAGAAGGCGATGTAGAGACCATAGCGCACGAGGCCAAAGCGAGGCGCGCGCCCGGCCTTCAGATCGACCAGGTACATGACATGGTGGAACGTGAAGAACGAGATGCCCAACGGCAGCGCGATGTCCCATTTCGGGATTGTGAACGTGGAAAGGAGGTTTGTCAGGTCGGCGAAGAAGTTGAAATACTTGAAGATGCCGAGAACGAGGAGGTTCGCGATCAACGCCAGAATGATCAGGACACCCTGCCGCGTTCGCAGGAAGGCCTGCGCGACGAGCCAGTTCACCAGGATCGAAGCGGCAAGCAGCGGCGCGAAGCGCCAATCCCAATATCCGTAGAACACGAATGACAGGACGAGCAGCAGCGGCAACCGCCATTGCGGCCGGAAGCGCTCGACCAGCCAGTGCATCACCAAGGCGGCGGGTAGGAATACGAGCAGGAACGCGAAGGAATTGAAAAGCATCGTTGACCGCAACATCCCACGGGTTGAGCGATACGGAGGCCAACGGCGTCAGAAACCCGCTCCGAATCTTCTGTGGTTCTCCGCGAGAATACAATGGGTCGTCAAGTTTTCGACGTCGACCCAAGCCTCAAATCTCATATAAAAAATCAGCATACAATGTAACAATATTAATAGTATCTTCTAGATTGTCCACCTTCAGACTGTCAAGCATGTGAGGGCAGCACAGAGGGAACTCGACCTGAGCTGAGATAATAGATCGCACCCTTTATCTCTGAGAACTTCACCAAGAGCTGCTTAGCAACTCGCCTCTCTGCCGTTCTCATATTAAAGGGCGCCTTGCTGGCAAGACGCCCTTCCACATCACGCTAGGAATAGAGAAGCGTAAGCGCGTCAAGCGCGCTCCTCCCAGACCTTGGCGAGTTCGACGATGGTCTTCACGGCCTTTTCCATGTCCTGGCTGCTGACGAATTCCAGCGGGGAGTGGAAGGCGTGGCCACCGGCGAAGATGTTGGGACAGGGCAGGCCCATGAAGGAGAGACGCGAGCCGTCCGTGCCGCCGCGGATGCTGCCGCGCACCGGATCCATGCCGGCCCGGCGGATCGCCTCGACGGCGTTCTCGACGATCTTCGGGTTCCTGTCGAGCACGACCTTCATGTTGCGGTACTGCTCCTTGACCGTGAAGGTGTAGCTGGAGCCCGGATAGAATTTCATCACCTCTCTGGTGATGTCTTCCAGCAGCGCTTCCTTGGTCTTGAGACCGTCTTCCGTGAAGTCGCGGATGATGAAGCTCAAGTTGGCTTTCTCCATCACGCCGGAGATGCCCGTCGGGTGGATGAAGCCGTCGCGGCCCTTCGTGGTCTCGGGCGCCATGTCCTTCGGCAGGCGCGCGACGATGTCGCCCGCGATCCGGATGGCGTTCTCCATCTTGCCGTAGGCGAAGCCTGGATGGATCGCCACGCCCTTGACGGCGATCTCCACGGCATCGGCCGAGAAGGTCTCGTCCTCGATGGTGCCCGCAGTCTCCCCGTCCATGGTGTAGCCGAAATCGGCGCCGAGCTTCTTTAGGTCCACCTTGTCGACGCCGCGGCCGATCTCCTCGTCCGTGGTGAAGAGGATGCGGATCGTGCCGTGCTTGACGTCCGGATTGTTGATCAGGAATTCGGCCGCCGCCACGATCTCGGCGATGCCGGCCTTGTCGTCGGCGCCAAGCAGCGTCGTGCCGTCCGACGTGACTATATCGTGGCCGATCAGGTCCTTCAGGACGGGATGGTCGGCGACACGGATGACCTGGTTCGGATCGCCCGGCAGGCGGATGTCGCCGCCCTGGTAGTTCCTGACCACCTGCGGCTTCACGTTCGTGCCGGAGAAATCCGGTGCCGTGTCCATGTGAGCCGTGATGCAGATGACCGGCACATTGTTCTTCTGCGTATTCGACGGAATGGTCGCGTAAACGTAGCCGTGTTCGTCGAGATGCGCGTCGGAAACGCCGATCTCGAGCAGTTCCTCGACCAGCAGGCGCCCGAGGTTCTTCTGCTTCTCGGTGGAGGGCTGGCTCTGGGACTTGGCGTCGGACTGGGTGTCGATGACGACGTAGCGGAGGAAACGGTCTGTAACGCTGGCGGCCATTGTTCTCGATCCGGATTGCGAGGATATGCAACGGAGTTGTAGCGGGGCCGATCCCTGTCGTGAATGGGGTTCGGGAAACTTTCTTCTCAGGTTCAGGAACCGGACCCTGCCCTTCTCTCTCCACCAGAGAACCCTCTACGGGCCCATGACCGTCACGGTGCTGCACAGGCCCAGTATCGCGAACGCGACGGCGATGAAGACACCATCGCGCCCGTGAAAGTCGGGTGCGTTCATGATCGTGCGCGGCGCATCGGGGCTGAGCCCCCTCGCCTCCATGGCGATCGCCGTGCGGCCGGCGCGGCGGATGGCGAAGGCGAGCAGCGGGATCACGAGGCTCATCAGCTCGAAAAGGCTCGGAATGCGCCGCGAGCGGCGTCCGGACTTCATGGCACGGGCGAGACGCATCTGCTGCGCTTCGCCGGCGAGATCGGGCACGAGCTGCATCGCGGCGAACAGGGAATAGCCGATGCGCGGCGGGAGCCCCGCGTGCCGCATCAGGGAGCGCACGAAAAGGCCGGGATCAGTGGTCAGCGCGAAGAACACCGAGATCATGCCGCAGGCGAGCGCGCGCAGGAACAGGGTGATACCGGCCGAGAACGCAGGCGAAGCAAGAAGCGCTTCGCCAGCCATGCGCAATGCGAAATCGCTCTCCTGGCGAAATAGCATGCTGGTGGCGAGAAAGCCGAAGCCGAACAGGGCAAAGGGGATCATCAGACCCAGGAGCACCAGCGGCGAGGTGCGATTGCCGGTGATCAGGGCGAGCGCCGGCACGAGGGTCGCGGCGAGCTGGAAGCGTGGGTCGAAGATCAGCACGGAGGCGACGAGCCAGACGCAGCAGACGAAAAGCTTCGAGAGCGGATTGAGCGCTTTCAGCATGCGGCGCTCTGTTCCGACATTGGAGCGACGGCCTTCAACCACCGCATCGCCGCAAGACATGCGGGCTCGTCAAGGCCTGCCCGCGCGAGAAGAGCCGCATCGTTCATCAGCTCCTCCGTAGGGCCATCCGCCAGGATGCCGCCCTCCCCCACCACGATGGAACGGGGGCAGAGTTTCAACGCGAAATCCATGTCGTGCGTGATCAGCGCGATCGTGCGGCCTTTCCCATGCAGCGCGAGGATCTCCTGCGTGATAAGCGTCGCCCCATGGGAATCGAGCCCGGCCATCGGCTCGTCGAGCACGAGGAGGGGCCAGCGGTCGGAGAGCGTGAGCGACGCCAAGGCGAGCTTGCGCTTCTGGCCCTGCGACAGCTCGAACGGATGGTTTGCCGCCAGATGCGCCAAGCTCCACGCTTCGAGCGCGGCATCCGTGCGGGCTTCCTTCTCCTCCGCATTCATGCGCTTCGGCCATGCGGTGAGTAGTTCCTCGCGCACGGTGCCGGCGGTGAACTGGCTCTCGGGACTCTGGAAGGCATAGCCGCCCGGGGGGCCGTTGCGCGCACCCTTCTTCAAAGGCAAGAGGCCCGCGAGGCTGAGCCCCAACGTGGATTTACCGGCACCGTTCCGACCCAGCACGCCGAGAATCTCGCCCTCGCGGATGGCGAGATCGACGCCGCGCAGCACGGTGGAGCTCAGGAACGGCGCGCAATCGGCCTGCGACAACTGCACGAGCGTGGGAGTGTCGCGCACGAAAATGGCTGTCTTGGCGGATGCGACGAAAGCCTCCACGGCAGAACGTGCCTTCTCGATGCGATGGCTCGGTGCGTTCGCAGGATCGAGATGCGCCAGCGCTTCTTCGACGGCCAGCGGCGCCAAGGGCGCCGCAACACCAGCCCGCAACAGCTCCGCATCGAGCGCGCCCGATGCGGGACACCAGACGCCGTGCGATTGCAGCAGCGCATACTTCTCGCGGAAGATCCTGCGCGGTTCACCCTCGGCGACGATCGTGCCGTCGCGACCGAGCACGACCATCCGGTCGATGGCTGCGATCAGCCCGTCGAGCCTGTGATCGACGATGAGAATGGCACGTCCATGCTCGTCGAGCGTCAGCAGATCATGCAGGCGGCGGGCCGCTTCCGGCGCAAGATGCGCGGTCGGCTCGTCGGCGACGAAGAACGGCGCATCCTGGACTAGAGTTGCCGCCAATGCGACGAGCTGGCGCTCACCGCCGGAGAGCTGCGTCGAGCGGCGGCGGCGCCACTCCTCCGGCACGCCGGTTTTTCGCATGATCTCCGTAACCGCTTGCGCGATGCGCTCCGGCGGCACGGCGCGGTTTTCGAGCGCGAAGGCGAGTTCGTCTTCGACCCGCATGCCGCAGAGCGTCTGGTCGGCGTCCTGGAAATACTGCGCCACCTGAGAGGCCCAGGCCCACGGCTTGCGTGTGCCGACATCCTGGCCGAACAGACGGACCTCTCCGCCCACCTCCGCCGGGATGCCGTCGGGGATCAGCCCTGTCAGCGTCAGCAGCAGCGTGGATTTGCCGGAGCCGGAGGGCCCGAGCAGAAGGACGCGCTCGCCCTGGCGGATCGAGAGATCCACGGGCCCGACAGCGGGGCGCTTGGCGAAGGGATAGACGACGTCGACCCCACGCCATTCCGCGACAGGTTCGTCGCATCGTGCGGACCCAGTGGGCCGCGCTAGCGAAAAGTGGATCCGGTTTTCCGCGTCGGACGATGCGCCGCTTGAAGGATTGAGCATCGGATCAGATCCCAAAAGTGGAATCCACTTTTGGGTCCGATGCTCTAGGCTCAGGACTCGTTAATTGAGGTAGAAGGCGACGGCAGCCGCGATGCAAATGGCTGAGAAGAAGGTGTGGGCGCAGCGGTCGTAGCGGGTGGCGATCCGGCGCCAGTCCTTGAGCTTGGCGAACATGTTCTCAACCTTATGCCG